>NZ_RZPW01000338.1:0-6399 GCF_003998455.1 Mesorhizobium sp. M7A.F.Ca.CA.001.08.2.1
CCCCAGATCTTGCGCGGCCCGGATGATCCTGACCGCTATCTCGCCCCGGTTGGCAACCAGAAGCTTTTTCAGCATCAGTCGAGATCCGCAATAGGTGCGCCGGCCATGATGGGATCCTCATTGTCGGCAATGAAGCGGATGTTCGTACCGGCCGTCTCGGCCCTCACTTCGTGGAACGACTTCATCACTTCGATGAGACCGATTACGTCTCCGGCGGACACCGCGTCGCCATCCGCCTTGTATGGCGGCTGGTCTGGCGAAGCGCTGCGATAAAAAGTGCCGGGAAGAGGTGAAAGAATCTGGGCCATAAAAAGCTCCGGAAAACTGCGGACAGACTAATCTGGAACCGCCCGCGCGGGCGGGTTCGGTCGAGTTCAGTGCCAGGGGGCGATTGCGGTGCGCACGGCCCGGGCTATTTCGATGGCGTTCGGCGTATCGGAATGCACGCAGATGGTTTCGCAGCGTACAGGGAAGAAACTGCCGTCCTCTGCCGTGCCCTCGCCCTCCCTGATGGCGCGTACGCACCGCTCGGCCATCTCTGCGGGGTCCTTGGCGTCATGAACGCGTGTCAAGATCAGCTTGCCGGAGGCATCGTAGTCGAGATCGGCATAGAACTCAGCGACAAATGGGATACCGCGCTCTTGATAGATCTTCTCATGCAGGGTGCCCGTCATGCCGAAGAGGGGTACGCCGAAAATCTCTGCCGCGTCGCACACGCCATGGGCTATTGCCTCCTGCTGCATGGCCATGAAGTAGAGGCTGCCATGCGGCTTGATGTGGTGGAGTTCCACACCCTCGGCCTTGAGGAAGCCGGCAAGCGCTCCCACCTGGTAAATGATGGTGTTCCTGACTTCTTCGCGGGTCATCCGCATCTCGCGCCGGCCGAAACCCTGAATGTCGGGCAAGCCTGGATGGGCGCCGATCTTTACGCCACTCGCCTTGGCGCTGCGGACGGCGGTGTGCATGTGATCCGGATCGGAAGCGTGAAAACCACAGGCGACATTGGCAACGTCGATGATGGGCATCATGCCCATATCATCGCCAACCTTGTAGAGGCCAAAGCTTTCGCCCATGTCGCAGTTTAGCGTCACCGCCATCGCATTGTTACCCCTCGAAGCTGCCGTCTTTGCGGCGTTGCAGCATTTTTTGCGCATGCGAGGGCATTTGTGAAATAGTAGTTTATTGATTGTCATATCAAAAAAACAGATAATGGTTCTGGGCCAGGGCGCACCATGACCATCACCTTGAAACAGCTGGATTATTTTATCGCGACCGCCGAGAGCGGACAGGTCAGTCATGCCGCGGTGGAACTCAACATCTCGCAATCGGCGGTCACTGCGGCGATAAAGACGCTTGAGGCTGACCTGGGCGTACGGCTTTTGGAGCGTAACCACGCTGGCGTAAGACTGACGATGGAGGGCGCGCGGTTTCTTGAACATGCGCGTGTTATCACCGGGGCCGTTGCTGCCGCCGTCCGAAGCCCGTTGCGCGATAGGAAAGGCCTGGCGGGCAAGCTGCGGCTGGGCATGACCTACACGGTCGTCGGCTACTACATGTCGCGCCACTACGCGCGGTTTCGAAAGACCTATCCCGAGATCGAGGTCGAGGTGCTGGAATTGCCCCGAGACGCTCTCGAAAGCGGCTTGATGTGCGGGGACATCGACATGGCCGTGATGCTGGTGTCCAACCTGGAGCACACCAAGGAGTTGGCGCAGGAGGTCTTGATGCGGTCGAACCGCCGGCTCTGGCTTTCGGCTGATCATCACCTCCTCGCGCGGCAGGAGATCAGCCTCGCCGATGTGGCGGCGGAAGATTATGTCATGCTGACGGTTGACGAGGCACGCACGACGGCCGCCCGTTACTGGGATGCCGCGGGCCTTTCGCTCCGCGCCGTCCTTACCACCAGTTCGGTCGAGGCCGTGCGGTCGCTCGTGGCTGCCGGCATGGGGGTCACTGTCCTGTCCGACATGGTTTACCGCCCCTGGTCCTTGGAGGGGCAGCGCATCGAAGTGCGCGGGCTTGTCGAGCCCATCCCCACTATGGACGTTGGCCTTGCCTGGTCGCGTGACAGATCAATCGAACCGGCGGCTGCGGCCTTCCGGGCCTTTATGTCCGTAACCATGGGTGGCGGCGGCTAATCTCCTGCCGCCAGTCAGGCGCTATGGCTCAGGCTCGCTGGTTGAGCAGCGGAGCATGCCGCGCTCAGGAGCTGATGCCTCGCATCCTCAAGGGGGATTTCACCTTTGTCGCAAATTACCTCGTCATCGTCGTCCCTCAGGTTGCTCCCGACAAACAGAAGGAATTCTTGGACAGTCTTATTGGTCACCTCGGACCGGAACCGGAGAAGTTTCTCATCGGCGGGCGGTGACTTCACGGTTGCGGGCTACGATCTGCTCGTGGCGGAGGGGAGGCGTCGCCTCCATGAAGCCCTTGATCAGCGCGTCGCGAATTCCGGGTGCGCGCGCCTTTTCCGCCGTGGACAGCGCATCCTGAAGATCAGGCAACGTCAGTTCCGTGCAGTAGGCGGGCGTGCCCGGTTGCTGGCGCCAGGAATTCGCGAGATCGCCGGCATCAAGTGCGTCGAAACCGGTCTCGTTCACCAGTTCGCGTGCGATCGCTTTGGCATGCACATCATCGCCTGCGACGGGGATCGCGATGCGTCCGGTCATTCCGGCCGCTGCGCCACTTTCTGCGAGCGTTTGGGCGAGGACTGCATTGAATGCCTTGACCACTGGCCGGCCGAGTTGTTCGCTGGACCACACGCTTTCCGGCTTGCCATCGTCAACCTCCGCGATATTCCCGTCGCGCATGGGATAATAGTTGGAGGTGTCGATCACGACCACGTTGGCTGGTACATGGGCAAAGAGGCCGGCGACATCGGGGATCTTCGCAAACGGGATCGATAGAACGATCGCCTCGACATCCCTGGCTGCTTCGTGCGCGGCAACCGGGATCGCACCAACCTCCGTCGCTTTCTCGCCGATGTCCTCAGGCCCCTTCGAGCCCGCCAGCTTCACCGCGTGTCCGGCGGCCGACAGCTTTCGTGCAAGGGTGGTGCCGATATTTCCCGCGCCGATAATGCCGATCTTCATGCCGATTTCCTTCCAGATAATTGTGATTATGAGCTCAGCGCATGGTGCGCTGATCTATTCCGTATTGAGCGGACATCCAGAGGGTCGCGCAGGGCGGTGCTGCCGACGGAGCAGCCCGCCTCGAAACTCGTATAGCTCGCGGCATCTACTGACGGCGCGCGCCAGGCGCCAGGCAGGTTGCGGTGCCCGTTGTCCGGATGCATGCCGGTATCATCTGCCTGATCATCGTGTCCTCGTTTCGCTCGCTGATGCCGACCTGTTAGAATAATCGATCGGGGGCTATATGGAGACTCTCTCCGATTCGGCTTTTAGATGCGGAGAGTGTCTCCGGTATTCAAGGGTTCAAAGTCAGTAATGTCGCAATTGTCGGTCGCGTCAGCCCTGCGCAGGGACGCGCAGCATAATCGAGCGCACATTCTCGAGGTGGCGCGACAAGCGTTCGGCAACGACAGTGTTGACGTTTCGATGGATTCTATTGCGAAGCTGGCGGGCGTGGGAGCAGGGACGCTCTACCGCCATTTTCCAAACAAAGACGCCCTGCTGGCTGCGCTGTTAGTTCTTCATTATGAAGGCCTCGACCATCGTCGCGTTGAAATCGAAGCCGGGGAGAGCGATGCAGGCCGCGCACTCGAACTCTGGGTTGAAGCTCTCGGCGACTGGATGCTGGCTTATGAGGGCTTGCCTGAACCGTTACGGGCGGCTTGCGGAGTAGAATCCCCGCTGACGCCGACCTGCCATGCTGTCATCGCGACGACCGAGCGAATCCTGAAGGCTGCACAGGACGAAGGGCTTGCACGACGGACGATGACCGGGCGCGACATCTTTTTCGGGGCACTGGCGATCGCTTGGGCGAGCGGCGCAACGGCAGCGGGCGAAGACACCCGCAACGTGCTTCGCGACATTCTGAAGAACGGGTGGATGGAACCGAAAACAGCACCGGGCGGCCGACCTTAGTCTGCCTATCCGACTGCGCAGCCTCTCGAATTTAATCACGCCCGCCGCTAGCGGGTGTGCATCAAACAAGCGCTCTCTGACAGGGCGCCGTTGGGCTTGGGAAGGAGCGGCGTGCGAGGGCGGCAATTGGTCGCCCGCCCGCAGCCGCTTGCACAACCGCGATAGCAAAACCTTGGCATGATGAGGAAGAATATTGGACGAGCGGGGGTTTTCTGTACCTCTTGACCAAGCGTGAGCACTCGTCTTGGCGCTATGCTATCATTTCTGATCCCGCTTCCTGAAAACGGGGGATCCCGCAGAGCCTGAGGCAAGTCACCACTTCGTCCAGGATGATATCCAGTGCCTTGGCCACGCCGGGCTCGCCAGCCACGGCGCCGAACAGGGCGGCCCGGCCGATCGCCGCGACGGTGGCGCCGCGTGCCTTGGCCTTGACGATGTCCGTGCCCGTGCGGATACCGGAATCGATGAGGATCGGGATTTGGGCGCCAAGTGCCTGACGGATAGCGGGCAGGGCATCGATGCTCGATACAGCACCGTCGAGCTGGCGGCCTCCATGGTTGGACACCCAGATGCCATCGGCACCAGCCGCCACCAGTCGCGACGCATCGCCCGGGTGCAGGAGGCCCTTGACCAGCAGCCGGCCTTTCCACCAGTCGCGGATCTGGCGGAAATCGTCCCAGTCGAAACCTGCATGAAGGCTGCCGCCAACACGCGCGGCGATCGTCAGGCCGGCGCTGTTGTCACCGAGATAGCCGCGGACGTTCTCGAACTGGGGCAGACCGCCGCGCAGCAGGCGCAGCGACCAGCCAGGATGAAGCATGCCTTCCCAGAGATGCCGGGCCGAAGGCCGCAGTGGGATAGATATGCCGTTCCTAAGATCCTTTTCGCGCTTGCCACCGGCTTGCAGATCAACGGTCACCACCAGCGTCGAATAGCCAAATTCTTCCGCTCGCCTCACCAACTGGCGATTGAAGTCGAAATCCTTGAGCACATAAAGCTGGAACCACAGCGGCCCCTGTACGGCTCGCGCCATGCCTTCGATGCTGGCCGTGGCCATGGTGGAGAGCGTGTAGGGGATGCTGCGAGCGGTTGCCGCCCTCGCGATGGCAATGTCGGCTCCGGGCCTGACCAGCGCGCAGGAGCCCATCGGGCTGATCACCAGCGGTGTTGGCAAGGTCTCGGACCAGAGCGTCGTGGAAACGTTCGGATGCGAAACATCGATAAGCACGCGCGGCAAAAGTCTGATCTTTTCGAAATCGCTTCGATTGGCGTTGAGGGTGAGTTCTTGCCCCGCCCCGCCATCGATGAATTCGAAGACCGACTTCGGCAGACGACGGCGGGCAAGCCTGCGAAAGTCCTCGACCGAAACATGGCGATCGAGAGCGCCCATCTCAGGTCTGGACCTTGTGCCCGCCGGCAATGAATATCCGGCGCATGAGCGTCTGGCCGACCTTGCCAGGTCCAACAAGATTTATCCTTGGCTTGGTCATATCAGTCGCGCCCGGCCGTGAGCCGGTCGCAGACCGAACGGGTTATCTCGCTGGTCGACGCCCTGCCTTTCAGGTCGGTGCTCAGAAGCCCGTTGGCCAGGCAGTCCTCGGTCACGCGACGGATGCGCGCTGCGGCCTGGTTGAGCCTCTCGTCGCCATGCTTGTGGCCGAGCCAGTCGAGCATCGAGGCTGCCGACAGGATCGTCCCATAAGGGTTGGCGATACCCTTGCCGGCAATGTCGGGTGCCGAGCCGTGCGCGGCCTGAAAGAAGCCGTTGGCCGCGCCGATCTCGGCTGAAGGCGCCATGCCCATCCCGCCCACCGTCGCGGCGGCGAGGTCGGACAGGATGTCGCCGAACATGTTCTCGCTGACGATGACGTTGAAATGGCCCGGTTTCACCACGAGATACATCGCCATGGCGTCGACCAGCGCGTGCTCGGTCGCGATATCGGGATAGTCCTTCGCCACTTCGTCGAAGACGGAGCGAAAGAAGGCATAGCTGCGCAGCACGTTGGCCTTGTCGCAGCAGGTCACCCGGCGCACGCCGTCACGGGGCGCGCCGCCCGACTGGCGCGCCAGTTCGAAGGCCTTGCGTGCGATGCGCTCGATGCCGGAGCGGGTCTGCACCAGCGTGTCGACCGCCACTTCGCCGCGCAACAGCGCGCCCGATCCCCGCGCGGCGTAAAGCCCTTCGCTGTTCTCGCGCAAGATGATGTAGTCGATATCGCCGGCCTTCACTCCGCTCAACGGGCTCGGCACGCCCTCGAAGAGCCTGACGGGGCGGATATTGGCATAGAGATCGAGTTCGAAGCGCAGCCTCAGCGTGAAATCCAGGCCTGCTTCGGTCCCATCGGGATGGATG
>NZ_RZPW01000339.1:0-6390 GCF_003998455.1 Mesorhizobium sp. M7A.F.Ca.CA.001.08.2.1
GCCCAAGGCACTGGTGGAGCCGATAGCGGCGCCATCCGATAGCGTGCTTTCGGCCTATTTCGAAGCCAACAAGAAGACATATGCGGCACCCGAATACCGCAAATTCTCCTATGTCCGCCTCGAGCCGGTCGACATCATGGATCCGACCGCCGTCACCGACCAACAGGTCAGCGACGATTACAACAAGAACAAGGCGCGTTACACCACGCCGGAATTGCGTACCATCGAGCAGCTCGTGTTCAAGACGCCGGATGCGGCCAAGGCCGCGTTCGATTCGCTCAAGGCAGGCGCCACTTTCGACAAGCTGGTCACGGCGGAAGGCAAGACCCCGGCCGACACGTTGCTCGGCACGCTTGCCAAGGACAAGATCGCCGACAAGGCGGTCGCCGACGCCGCCTTCGCGCTTAACGCCAATGAAGTCAGCCAGGTCGTGCAGGGCGCCTTCGGTCCGGTGCTGCTGCGTGTCACCGAGATCAAGCCCGAAGTGGTGAAGCCGCTGGCCGAGGTGTCCGACCAGATCCGCAAGGATCTGGCGCTGGGCGAGGCAAGCCGCATCCTTCTGGACGTGCGCGACAATTACGATGACACCCGCGCCGCCGGCAGTTCGCTGGCCGACGCTGCGGCCAAGCTGAAGCTGAAGGTCGTCACCATCGACGCCATCGATCGCAGTGGACTGCGGCCAGATGCAAGCATCGTCAAGGACCTGCCGCAATCGCCGGAGCTGATCAAAGCGGTCTTCGACGCCGAACCCAACACGGAAAACGATGCCTTGACCACAGCCGACAACGGCTTCGTCTTCTATGAGGTGGCGTCCATCACGCCGGCTCGCGACCGCACGCTGGATGAGGTTCGTCAGAAAGTCGTGGCCGACTGGACGGCGGCGGAAACAAGCAAGCGGCTCGCCGCCAAGGCTGACGAGCTGGAAAAGCGGCTCAAGGCCGGCGCAACGCTCGATGTCATTGCCAGCGAACTGAAGCTGGAAAAGCAGACCAAGCGCGGTGTCAAGCGCGAGGCTGACGACGTCGATTTCGGCAAGGAAGGTGCCGCAGCGATGTTCGGAGTCGGCGAAGGCGGTACCGGCCTGATCCCCTCGCCTACCGGCGACGGGCAGATCCTGTACAAGGTCGCCGAAGTGTTCGAGCCCGCCGGGGCCGATGCCAGCTCGGTGCCGGATGACGCACAGAAATCCTTCACCTCCGGCATGTCGGACGACCTGCTCGACCAATTGGTGGCGCAGTTGCAGACGCAGTACGACGTTCGCGTCGACCAGGCCGCCGTCGCCCAAGCCTCGACAAGATGAGCGCGCTGAAAACCCATATCGCCAAGATCGCGACCGGTAGCGCGCTTTCCTTCGAGGAAGCGCGCGAGGCCTTCGATATCATCATGTCGGGTGATGCGACCCCCGGCCAGATCGGCGGTTTCCTGATGGCGCTGCGCGTGCGCGGCGAGACGGTGAGCGAGATTTCCGGCGCCGTCGCCACCATGCGGGCCAAGATGCTGCAAGTCGACGCGCCGGACGGCGCCATCGATATCGTCGGCACCGGCGGGGACAATTCCCACAGCGTCAATATTTCCACGGGATCGGCCTTTGTCATCGCCGGCAGTGGTGTGCCGGTTGCCAAGCACGGCAATCGTGGCCTGTCCTCGCTGACAGGAGCCGCCGACGTGCTGGTTGCGCTCGGCGTCAAGATCGACATCTCGCCCGAATTCATCGGCCGCTGCATCCACGAGGCTGGCATTGGTTTCATGTTCGCGCCCGCGCACCATCCAGCGATGAAACATGTCGGTCCGACCCGCGTCGAACTCGGCACCCGCACCATCTTCAACCTGCTCGGGCCGCTCTCCAATCCAGCTGGCGTCAAGCGGCAGCTGGTCGGTGTGTTCCTGCCGGAATGGATCCTGCCGGTTGCCGAGACGCTGAAGGCACTGGGTGCGGAGCATGCCTGGGTTGCTCATGGCGACGGCTATGACGAGATCACCACCACCGGCGAGACGCAGGTCGCCGAACTGATCGGCGGCGAGATCCGCAGCTTCACCCTGACGCCTGAAGCGGTCGGGTTGCCGCGCCACAGCAGGGACGAACTGCGTGGCGGCGATGCGGACTACAATGCCAAAGCCTTGCGCGATATGTTGGGCGGCGCTGCCGGCGCCTATCGCGACACCGTGCTGATGAATGCCGGCGCCGGCCTGGTGGTGGCGGGCAAGGCGACGACGCTTGCCGACGGCATCGCGCTCGCCGCGCAAGCCATCGACAGCGGCCGGGCCCTGCAAGTGCTCGACAGGCTGGTCGAGATTTCGAACGGGTAAAACGTGTCTGACATTCTTCGCAAGATCGAGGCCTACAAGCGCGACGAGATCGCGGCGGCAAAGGCACGTGTGCCGCTGGCCGAAATCAAGGCGCGAGCCAAGGACGCCGACGCACCGCGCGGTTTTCTTGCCGCGCTCGAAGCAAAGCGCAAATCCGGCGCCTTTGCGCTGATCGCCGAGATCAAGAAGGCAAGCCCGTCCAAGGGGCTGATCCGCGCCGATTTCGATCCGCCGGCGCTGGCGCTGGCCTATGCCAAGGGTGGCGCTGCCTGTCTTTCGGTGCTGACCGACGCACCGTCCTTCCAGGGCGCGCCGGAATTTCTCACCCGGGCGCGAGCCGCCGTCGCGCTGCCGGCGCTGCGCAAGGATTTCCTGTTCGATCCCTATCAGGTCTACGAAGCCCGCGCCTGGGGCGCGGATGCCATCCTGATCATCATGGCCAGCGTCGACGACGCCCTGGCGAGCGAGCTTGAGGCAACGGCATTCGAACTCGGCATGGATGCGCTGATCGAGGTGCATGATGAGGCCGAGACGCTGCGCGCGCTAAAACTGTCGTCGCGGCTGATCGGCATCAACAACCGCAATCTGAGAACATTCGAGACCAGCCTTAAAACGTCGGAGCGGCTGGCACCCATGGTGCCGGGCGGCCGCCTGCTGGTCAGCGAGAGCGGTATTTTCTCGCATGACGACTGCCTCAGGCTGCAAAAGAGCGACATCGGCACTTTTCTTGTCGGCGAGAGCCTGATGCGGCAACAGGACGTCACCACCGCGACGCGCCTGCTTCTGACAGGCAAGGCTTTGGCCGAGGCTCTCTGACGATGGTATCAGGCCTGACCCATCTCGGCGCGCAAGGCGAGGCCAACATGGTCGATGTCGGCGACAAGGAAGAAACAACGCGCACGGCGATCGCCGAAGGCTTTGTCGCGATGCAGCCCGAGACGCTGAAGATGATCCTCGCCGGCAACGCCAAGAAGGGTGACGTGCTCGGCACCGCGCGCATTGCCGGCATCATGGCGGCGAAGAAGACGCATGAGCTGATCCCGCTCTGCCATCCGCTGCTGCTGACCAAGGTTTCCGTCGACATCGAGCCGGACCACGCTTTACCTGGCCTGAAGGTCACCGCGCTGGCGCGCGTCACCGGCAAGACGGGCGTCGAGATGGAAGCGCTGACGGCCGCTTCGGTAGCCTGCCTGACCATCTACGACATGGCCAAAGCAGTAGACCGCGCCATGGTCATCACCGGCATCCGCCTGGTCGAAAAGACCGGCGGCAAGTCGGGTGACTACAAGGCGAGCTCCTGATGGCGCTGGTTCCTATCGCGGAGGCGCTTGAACGCCTGCTCGATGGTGCGGCACCTCTAGCCGGCGAAAGCGTTCCTCTGTTCGAGGCGGTGGATCGTGTTCTGGCGGAACCGGTCGTGGCACTCCGTACCCAGCCACCTTTCAACGCTTCCGCCATGGATGGCTATGCCGCTCGAGCCGCCGACGTGGCGTCGGTACCATCCAGGCTGTCGGTGATCGGCATGGCGCCGGCCGGACGTGGTTTTGCCGGTAGGATCGGCAAGGCACAAGCGGTGCGCATCTTCACCGGCGCGCCGTTGCCCGAAGGCGCCGACACCATCGTCATCCAGGAGAATGTCCGCGACCTCGGCGGCGGCGAAATCGAAGTGACCGAGCCGACGGCGCAATGGCGCAATATCCGTCGCATCGGGCTCGATTTTTCAACAGGCGACATGCTGCTCGAAAGAGGCCGTTTGCTCGACCCGGCGGCACTGTCGCTGGCAGCATCGGCCAACCATCCCCGGGTCAACGTGGTGAAACGACCGCTGGTCGCCATCATCGCCACCGGCGATGAATTGCTGCCGCCGGGCAGTGATCTCGGCCCGGACCAGATCATCTCGTCCAATGCCTATGGCGTCGCTGCCGCCGCACACTCGGTCGGCGCCCGCGCGCTCGATCTCGGCATTGCCGCCGATCGCAAGGAGGCCATCGCCGAACTGGTGCAAAAAGCGGTCGCGGCCGGTGCGGATGTCATCGTGACGCTTGGTGGCGCCTCGGTCGGCGATCACGACCTGATCCACGATGTGCTGACCGGCGAAGGCATGACGCTCGGCTTCTGGAAGATCGCCATGCGCCCCGGCAAGCCGCTGATGTTCGGCCGCCTCGGCGATATCAGGTGCATCGGCCTGCCCGGCAACCCGGTGGCAAGCCTGGTCTGCTCGCAACTGTTCCTGAAGCCGCTGCTGGCGCGGCTCGGCGGCCGCAACCATCGCCAGGACATTCGCCCAGCGCGACTGGGTACCGCAATGCCGGCCAATGATTTGCGCCAGGACTATGTCCGAGCCGTGGTCAGGGAAGATGACGGCGCGCTGGTGGCGACGCCGTTCGGCATTCAGGATTCCTCGATGCTGAGAATGCTGGCCGACGCCAACGGGCTGATCGTGCGGGCGCCGTTTGCCCCTGCAGCAGCCGCGGGCGAGGCTTGCAGCGTTTTGATGCTGCGCTGAGGAATTCCAGGCAAGCCGTTCATAACAGACGAGAAAGTGATCTCGGCTCTAGCTGGAGATCAAGCTCTGCGTCAGCGGATGCGCCGGATCGGTAAGGCCGTCGACAATGTCGTAGTGATGCCGGTCGGGCTCGACCACGGTGCTGGTGGTGGCGCCGAGGCCGGTCCAGATGTTGGCAAGCAACGCATTCTGGCGCAGGAACTCGGCGCGCTCACCGCCGCCGGCCCAGCAGGTGATGCGGGCGCCATCCATCGGGCGCAGCAGGGCTGGGCTTTCAGCCAGCGCCTCCTCTTCGTCGATTGCCAGGTCCTTGTTCATGCCGGTGCGCATGAGCGGACGCAAATCGTGTAGACCTGAAATCGAAACGACATGGCGTATGCGCCGCGCCACATCCGGCGCCAAAGGCGTGGTTGTCGTCACCATCCGGGTGGCGAGATGGCCGCCGGCCGAATGTCCGGTCAGCATCAGCGGTCCGTCAACCATTGCCGCTGCCTTGCCAATCGCCGCCCCGACCTCCCGGACGATGCCTGCGATGCGTATGTCCGGGCACAGCGTGTAGGAGGGCATCGCAACGGCGAAGCCGCTGCCGACCGCGCCATTGGCGAGATGCGACCACAAGCTCTTGTCGGTCTCCAGCCAGTAACCGCCATGGATAATCACCACCAGTCCTTTGGGCGCGGCCTTGGGAAGGAAAAGATCGAGCCCATTGCGCGGCCCGTCGCCATAGGCGATGTCGAGCCGTGCCCGGCTCTCTGCCGAGAGCGCATCACGGAATGCTGCCGCTGGCTCGGCCCAGGCGGCTGGCCAACGGTCGCTGCCGGCAATGTTCGCGCCGTTGGCATAGGCATCATCCCAATCGACGATGTGACGTTCGAACATCTGCGCCCTCCCCCAAAACGGCATCGCTGTTGCGCTAGCAATGGCCAGCGCCACGCCATGCGTCAATGCTCCAGGGCAAAAACATTTTAGGCTTGAAACAAATTTCGACTGGTGCGATCCTGCCCTTACGAACAGCCGACAATGGGAGGTCTGCTGTGCTGCCCTCACCTGCAGATGTTCACCCTTTCGGGCGCGCATCTCCGAGCAGGCGTGATGGGCAGCACGAAGCCTCCTCAGAGCAGGACCTTAGGATCCACCACATCCAGCCAAGGCGCATTGCGCACTGGCCAGGCAGCAGACGGGAGAGCGGCGACATGCTTGGGCCTTCAGCGCATATCGACACGTTCACGCGCGATCACCTGCCGCCGCCGGAGCAATGGCCCGATATACTGCTCGACGGCTTCGACTATCCCGAACGCCTTAACGCCGGTGTCGAACTGACCGACCGGCTGGTCGAGAAGGGCCTCGGCGACCGCACAGCCCTGATCGGCAATGGCCGCCGCCGCACCTACAAGGAACTGTCCGACTGGACGAACAGGCTCGCCCACGCGCTGGTCGAGAATTATGGCGTCGAGCCCGGCAACCGGGTGCTGATCCGCTCGGCCAACAACCCCGCCATGGTCGCCTGCTGGCTGGCTGCCACCAAGGTCGGCGCCGTGGTCGTCAACACCATGCCTAGGCTGCGCGCCGGCGAACTG
>NZ_RZPW01000033.1:0-17741 GCF_003998455.1 Mesorhizobium sp. M7A.F.Ca.CA.001.08.2.1
CCTTCCAGATCTGCTCCGGAGACCGTCGCGCTGCCTCGGCAGATGGCGACAATCTCTGCTGATGCGAGAAAGGTAGATTGCGCTCCGGCTTAATCCGAGTAATTTTATAGAGATAATGCATTGCGAAAGCGGAAGCGATTGCCCTCGATGGCGGCGCTGGAAGAAAGTGGTTTCAAGTCCCCATGTCCTCCTCGGTTCTGAACGTAGACCAGCTGTCCGTGGCCTATGACGGGCGCAAGGGATCGCATCCCGCCGTCAGCGGCGTGTCACTGCACATCGGCGAAGGCGAAGCGCTCGGCCTGGTTGGCGAGTCGGGATCGGGCAAAAGCTCGGTGGCGCTCGCCATATTGCGCTATCTGCCGAAAAACGCCCGCATCGCTGCGTCGGCGCTGGAATTCCAGGGCCGCGAAATCCGCGACCTTTCCGCCGAGCAGCTGCGCCGGCTCAGGGGAAATCATATCGCCGCCGTCTACCAGCATCCCGGTGCTGCCCTCAATCCAAGCATGACGATCGGCCGCCAGATCACCGAGACGGTCATGCGGCATCGCCCGGTTTGCCTCGAAGAGGCGCGCGGGCGCGCCGCCGAACTGCTCGGCCGCGTCCGGGTCAGCCATCCGGAGCGGGTGCTGGATCTCTATCCGCACGAACTCTCCGGCGGCATGCAGCAGCGCGCCAACATCGCCATTGCCATTGCGCTCGACCCATCGCTGCTGGTGCTGGATGAGCCGACGACGGCGCTCGACGCCAGCGTCCAGTCCGAGATCATCGCCATCCTCTCCGACTTACGCAAGGATCACAAAACCAGCATCCTGCTGATCAGCCACGACATCAATATGATCCGCCGCTCCTGCGACCGGGTGGCGGTGATGCAGGCGGGAACCGTGGTCGAAAGCGGCGTTGCGAGCGATGTCTTCGACAACCCCTCTCACGCCTACACCAAGGCGCTCATCGCCTCGATCCCGGCGCTCAACTACACCAAGCGGGACGGAAGACTGGCGGAGACGGACGGCGTGCCAGCGCACCCAATGGTCCAAGGCGAAGACGCCGGCCTGCCAAAAAAACGCCGCATCGCGATCGCCTGCAAAGGCATCAGTCATGCCTTCGGCAGCCAGCCAGTGCTGCACCACGTCGATCTCGACATCGGCCAGGGCGAGACCTTCGGGCTGATCGGCGAGTCCGGTTCTGGCAAGTCGACCCTGGCACGGATCGTCACCGGTCTGCAGACGCCAAGCGCCGGATCGGTCGAACTGTTCGGCAGGACGGTCGCGCCGCGCGTCGAGAAGAGAAACCTTGCCGAACGCCGCGACGTGCAGATGGTCTTCCAGTCGCCGGATCGCACGCTCAATCCGCGCCAGCGGATCGGCACGATCCTCGGCCGCCCGCTGCGCAGGCTCGCCGGCCTGCGCCGCAGCGAGGTGAGAGCCCGCGTCGGCGACCTGCTGCAATCGGTTCGCCTCGCCGGCGCCACGGCCGAGCAGAAATCGCGTTCGCTGTCCGGCGGCCAGCGGCAGCGGGCGGCAATCGCGCGCGCCTTCGCCGGCGTGCCGAAGGTCGTCGTGCTCGATGAACCGACCTCCGCGCTCGACGTCTCCGTCCAGGCGACCGTTCTCAACCTGCTCAACGACCTGCAGCGCGACAAGGACACGACCTATCTGTTCATCAGCCACGACCTCAGGGTGGTGCGCTACATGGCCGACAGGATCGGCGTGCTCTATCGCGGACGCCTGGTCGAAACCGGCTCCTCCGACCGGATTTTTCGCGGCCCCAACCACCCCTATACGGCCCTGCTGCTGGCCGCGTCTTGCGATGAGGCCGAGCCGAAACTATCCGCCCCACCCGAGATCGAGGAAGCCGGCATCTCGAACACCGGATGCGCCTTCGCCGATCGCTGCCCCCTAGTCCTGCCCGACTGCAGAAAGGCTGAACCGCCCGTCATAGAGGTCGCGGCCGGCCACCGGATCGCCTGCTGGCGGCACGGCCAGGGTTTTTGAGCGGCTCAACAGCAGTCCGAAGGTCCGCCGCGGCGGGGTTTTTGCGGCAAGCAGATGGTCGATGTACGAACCTCTCTGACGGCTGCCGCCAAGTTCACGCGGCCATGCCGGGGTTGGGCGCTTCCTCGCATACAATTACATTCGCTTATGCTAATATATTTCAGCCATGCACATTCGTTCATGGCGAACATGTGGGAGGATGCGATGAAAACCATGAATCGCAGGTCTGCAATTGCTCTCGGTGTGACGGCTGCCGCGATAACGCCTCTGTTCACCCTGGCGGCATCAGCGAAGAAATACGGCCCGAAGGAAGGCAAGGAGATTGCGCCCGGTGTCAGGGTGGTTGAGGTCAGCACCGGCAACTCCGACATTCCCGCCTACAAGAGCATCGCAATTGTCGACGTGGTATTTCAGCCCGGCGCACACGCGCCTCAGATGGTGATGGACAACGATATGGTCTGCACCATTGCTTCAGGTGCGTTCACGATCAAGAAGGCCGACAAGGAATTCAAGCTCAAGACGGGTGACATGTACACCTGCGCCAAAGGCAAGACCGACGAGGCGACAAATACAAGCAAGGAGGTCGGCGTGCATCGGATCGCCGTCCTGATACCTGCCTAGCAAACCGGATTCCGGCCGGATGGAAGGTCGCATGCCGTCCGGCCGGCGCTTGCGTACACTAGGTGCTGGCCTCGTCCGGCCAACGCCCTTCGGCAAGATCGGCAGGATTCCGCCGCTGGTGCCAGCCGGGTCACAGCCGCATGTTCGCTTTCCTTCAGGCACAGTGCGATGCCGGCATTGGCTCTTGAAGGGCCAAGCCAGACCCGCGTAACATAGCGCCAAGTCAACCGCTCACATTGAGTCTGCTTTATTAGTCCGGGCTAACGTCCGGATTGGTTTGGATATTTTCCTTGAACACGCAAGCAACCAGCAGCGCGCCGGAGCGCGGCAAATCGTTTGCTCACGTCGCGGAAGCGTCCTGGGGCAAGGGCCTCAGCACCTTGCTTCGCATCGTGCGCATGACACTGCGCCATCCCCGGCAGGTCGCCATCACCATCGTCTCGACCTTCATTGCCGCGACGCTGCAGCTTTTCATTCCACGCCTGCTGGGACGCGCCATCGACCAGGCGCAAGGTGTGATGGCCGCGGGTGCCGGCGCTGCGGCGGAACAGGCGCTGTGGAACACGGCGCTGACGCTGCTCGTCGTCTCGATCCTGCGCGGCCTCTTCACCATGGCGCAGAACTACTATGGCGAGGCCGTCGGTCATCGCACCGGCTATGAACTGCGGCTGGCCTTCTACGAGAAGATCCAGCGCCTGAGCTTCGCCTACCACGACAGGGTCCACACCGGCGATTTGATCACGCTCGGCCTGCTCGATCTCGACGGCGTGCGCATGTTCTTCTCCACCGGCATTTTGCGTGTGGTGCTGCTCGGCGTGCTGATCGGCGTCGGCGCCTATCTCCTGATCAGCACCGATCTCATGCTCGGGCTGCTCAGCCTGAGCTTCGTGCCGTTCGTTGCCTGGCGGTCCTCGGTCACCCAGCTCAAACTGCGCAGCACCTGGCTGACGTTGCAGGAGCGGCTGTCTGTGCTGAGCCGGGTGATGGATGAGAACCTCGGCGGCATCCGCGTCGTGCGGGCCTTTGCGGCACAGCGGCATGAGCTGGAAAAATTCGACCGCGCCAAGCTGTCGGCGCTGGAGCTTGCCAATCAGCGCGTCGACATCCGCGTCTCCAACACCAGCGCCATGAACTTCTCGTTCCTGGCCGCCATGGGGCTGGTGCTCTGGTTCGGCGGCCAGAAAGTGATTGCAGGCCAGATCAGCGTCGGCACGCTCGCCCAGTTCCTCACCTTCATGACCATCCTGCAGATGCCGGTGCGCCAGCTCGGCCTTATGGTCAACTCCTTCGCCCGCGCCTCGACCTGCGGCAGCCGGCTATTCGAACTGCTCGACGCCGAGCTCGACATCGAGGACGCGCCCGGCGCCAAGGATCTCGTCGTCACCGATGGCGTGCTGCGCTTCCACAATGTCGGCTTCCGCTACGAGGGCGCGGGCGACCGGCCGACTCTGTCGGGCATCTCCTTCGAGGCGAGGTCCGGCGAGACCATCGGCATCGTCGGCCCGCCAGGCAGCGGCAAGTCGACCATCGCGCACCTGATCCCGCGCTTCTACGACGTCACCTCAGGCGCGATAACCATCGACGGCCAGGACATCCGCAAGGTGACGCTGCAATCGCTGCGCAAGGCGGTCGGCGTCGTGCAGCAGGACGCGTTCTTGTTCACCACCTCGATCGAGAACAACATCGCCTACGGCAATCCCTGGGCGCGCGAGACCCGCATCGGGCAAGCCGCCGAGTACGCGCAGCTGCACAACTACATCATGGGCCTCCCAGCCGGTTACACCACGGTCGTCGGCGAACGCGGCGCCTCGCTTTCCGGCGGCCAGCGGCAGCGCCTGACCATTGCGCGCAGCCTGATGCTGCGGCCATCGGTGCTGGTCTTCGACGATTCAACCGCGGCCATCGACGCCGGCACCGAGCAGCGGATCCGGGCGGCGATGAAGCGCTTCGCCAGGGATCGCGTGACGCTCATCATCTCGCACCGGCTGAGTTCGCTGATGCATGCCGACCAGATCCTGTTCGTCGAGGGCGGCCGGATCGTCGAGCGCGGCACGCATGAGGAGTTGCTGGCGCTCGGTGGACGCTACCGCGCGCTCCATGACCTGCAGTTGCGGCCGGACGATGAGCGGCCCGTGGCGGGAGCCGCGTGATGCAGACACCGGCCGACGACGAGGAGGAAGACACCAGCGGGCCACCGACAAAGGCGGTCGTGGGCTCGCACCGCGACGACGAAGAGGTCTTCGGCAAAGCTTATGACCCTCGCATCGTGCGGCGTATCTGGAGCTTCGTGAGGCCGTATCAGAACCGGATTTTCATCTCAGTCGCCGCGGTGCTGGTGTTCACGCTGACGCAACTGGCGATCCCGCTGGTCATCCGCTACGCCATCGACCACGGCATGACGGCTGGCAAGCTCGACCAATCGGTGATGATCGCCGCGATCAGCGCTTTCGCCGTGATCATCCTGATCAACTATGCCGCCAGCTATGTGCAGGAAAGCGTCGTCGGCAAGGTGGCCGAAAACGTGCTGTCGGACCTGCGCCGCGCCATGTTCAGCCATCTGCAACGGGTCTCGCTGAGCTTCATGGACAAGACCGAGGTCGGCCGGCTGATGTCGCGCCTGCAGGGCGACGTCAATTCGATGCAGGAATTCCTCGAAACGTCGGTGATGTCGGTAGGCGACATCGTGCTGTTGTTCGGCATTGTCAGCGTGCTTTTGTGGCTCGATTTCCGGCTTGGCCTGCTGACGCTGTCGACCATGCCGGTGCTATTCATCGTGCGCCTTTTCTGGCTGCCGCGCGCCAAGGTCGCCTTCATGGCCGCGCACGAAACCAACTCGATCGCCAACGGCGCACTGGCCGAAGGCATCCATGGCGTGCGCACGGTGCAGAGCCTCGAGCGCCAGCACGTCAATTTCGACCTCTACGACGAAAAGGTGCTGGCCAACCTCAATGCCCATTTGAGGTCGGCGAAATACGCGCAGGTAATGGTGCCGATCGTCGACACGCTGACCGGCATCGCCATGGCAACTGTCATCGTCGTCGGCGGGTCGATGGTGCTCTCGCACAGCCTCGACATCGGCGTCATGGTGGCGTTCCTGTTCTACATCCAGCGCTTCTTCGACCCGATCCGCTCGCTGACCATGCAGTACAGCGTCATGCAGCGCGCCATGGCTTCGGGCCAGCGCATCTCCGAAGTGCTCGACGTGCCGGTCGACGTCAGCGACAAGCAAGGTGCGGTGGCGCTGTCGCGCGACATGGACGGCTCGGTCGAGTTCAGGAACGTCACTTTCGGTTATAGGCCGAACCAGCCGGTGCTGAAGAACATCTCCTTCCGCGTCAACCCGGGCGAGACCGTAGCCCTTGTCGGCCCGACCGGATCGGGCAAGTCGAGCTCGATGGCGCTGGTGCACCGCTTCTACGATGTCTGGTCGGGTGAGGTTCTGGTCGGCGGCCATGATGTGCGTGACCTGACCCAGGATTCGCTCGGCGATCAGGTCGCGATGGTGCTGCAGGAGCCGTTCCTGTTTTCCGGCTCGGTGCTGGAAAACATCCGCTACCACAAGACATCAGCCAGCCGCGAGAAGGTGGTCCGAGCCGCACAAGCCGTCGGCGCGCACGATTTCATCGAGAACCTGCCAGATGGCTACGATACCGAACTCGAGCAGCGCGGCGGCAATCTCTCGCTGGGCCAGCGCCAGCTGATCAGCTTCGCGCGCGCGCTGGTGGCGGATGCAAAGATCCTGGTGCTCGACGAAGCCACGGCCAGCATCGATTCCTACACCGAGATGCTGATCCAGAAGGCGCTGATCACGCTGCTGGAAGGCCGCACCGGGCTGGTCATCGCCCACCGTCTGGCCACTATCCGCGGCGCCGACCGCATCATCGTGCTGCAGAACGGCGAGATCGTCGAAAGCGGCAACCACGAACAGCTGATGGCAAGAAAAGGCCTCTACGCCCGCCTCTACAACATGAACTACGCCTCGTTCGACGACATTTCCGAAGGCGAGCTGGAACTGGACGCGGCAGTCGGCAAGGCGACGTGATTGGACCTGCGAACGACCGCAGGCGCCTAGGCCATTTCCGGGCGTTTTGAACCCTCGCGGATGGCCTTGTGCACGCCGCGTTGCAGATCCATGAATACAGGGCTTTCCATCACCTCTTCGCGGCGCGGGCGCTCGATATCCACGTTGAATGTCTGCGTGATACGTCCCGGGCCGATGCCCATGACGACGATGCGGTCCGACAGATAGACGGCCTCCTCCACATCATGGGTGACAAACAGGACGGTCAACCTGTGTTCCTCCCAGATCTGGGTCAGCAGTTCCTGCATCTGATGCCGGGTCAAGGCATCGAGCGCGCCGAAGGGCTCGTCCATCAACAGCATCTTGGGCCGGTAGGAAAGCGCGCGCGCAATGGCGACGCGTTGTTTCATGCCGCCCGAGAGTTCGGCCGGATAGCGGTCCGCACTACCAGACAGCTTGACGAGTTCGAGATGCTCCAGCGCGATCCTGCGGCAGGTCGGGCGATCGTAACCAGCGGCCTTGAGCGCAAACTCGATGTTCTGCCGCGCCGTCAGCCAGGGAAGCAGCGTGTAGGACTGAAAGACGACGCCACGGTCGAGACCAGGCTGCAGGATCGGCGCGCCATCGATGCTGAGATCGCCCGCGTCGAAGTCCTGCAGTCCGGCCACGATCGACAGCAGCGTGCTCTTGCCGCAGCCCGACGTGCCGACCAGGGAGACGAACTCGTTGTCGGCAAGATCGAGGTTGATATCGCGCAGCACTTCCGTGCGCCGTTCGCCCGTGCCGAAGCTCTTGTGGAGGCCGGCGATCCGCAATTTGGGGAGACTCATCGGCTGGACCTCATTGCGAGCGGCCCTCTTGCTTGAACAGCACCTTTTCCAGCGCCTTCATCACCTGGTCGGTGATGAGGCCGAGCAGGCCGAGCAGCAGGATGTAGCCGATGATCGTGTTGGTCTGGAAATAGCGCTGCGACACAGTGATGCGATAGCCCAGCCCCGAAGTGGCGGCGACGAGTTCGGCCAGCACCAGCCAGGTCCATGCCCAGCCCAAGCTGATGCGCAGCGTATCCCAGATCCCGGGCAAGGCGCTGGGCACGACGATGCGCGTCAGGATCTTGCGATCCGGCAGGCCGAGCGTGCGCCCAAGGCCGATGAAATCGGCGGGAACCCGTTTCACATTGTCCATGATCATCAGCACCTGCTGGAAGAACGTGCCGATGAAGATGATCAGGAATTTCTGCGAATCGCCGGTGCCAGCCCACAGGATGGAGAGCGGCACGAAAGCGACGACCGGCATGTAGCGGATGAAATCCACCAGCGGCTCGATGGCCGCTTCCCAGGAACGGAAACTGCCAATCAGCACGCCGATCGGTATCGACAGGGCCGAGGCGATGAGGAAGCCGATGGAGATACGGTACATCGAGGCTTTGAGGTCCAGCCACAACGTGCCGTCGGCCGCGAGCTTGGCGATCTGCATAGCGACGCTGCCCGGCGATGGCAGGAAGATCGGCTTTACCAATCCCAGTCCGGTCGCCGCCCACCAGGCAAGGCCGAGCCCGACGAACACGGCCACCGCGATCACCAGGAAGCGCGACCTGGCGATGGGCACGCCGATGCCGGAGGATCGGCGACGCCTCGCCTGTTTCGTGGGACGAGCCGGATCCGTTTGAGCGGGACGCTCCCCGGGCATCTGCGTCACCACCGCGATCCGGCCTTGGTCATTCCGCCGCCTTGACGAACGACGGGTCGATCATCTGCTCCGGCGTCACATCGGCCTGCAGCAGCTTGGCGTTCTTGGCGGCGGCTTCGACATCGGCGAAGGTCTTGGTGGTGAAATCACCGGTCAGCGCCGCCTTGTTTTCGGCGAGTGAGTAGTAACGCACGCCGTCAAAGGCGGTGTTGAGGTCCTTGACGTCCGAACCGACAGCCTTGGCGATGATGGCGCGCCCACCGGGCGTATCGGCATTGTAGTCCTTGAGCGCTGCGTCCCAGCTCTTGATCATGGCCAGCACTTGGCCGGGCCGCGATTTGATCACCTCGTCACGCACCACCAGCACGTCGCTGATCAGGCCGGGATCCTCGCCGGCGGTGAACAGCAGCTTGAGGTCCTTGTTCTGCGCCATGGCGACGGTGAGGTACGGTTCATAGGTCACCGCGACCGGCACCTGGCCGGCGATCAAGGCGCTGCCGGCGTCGGACGCAGGCATCGGAACCGGTTTCACATCGTCGATCGACATGCCGTTTCTGGTGAGCGCGTATTTGAGCAGGATGTCGCTCGTCGTGCCTTCCTCGAAGGCCACCTGCTTGCCCTTGAGGTCCGCGGTGGAGGTGACGTCCTTGCCAGCGATGATCGCGTCGGCGGTCATGGAGACGTCGAGCAGCAGCACGATCTTCACCGGCAGGCCGGCCGCAACCATGCCCATCGCCGTGTGGGTGGCGATGTTGGCGGCGTCGAGCTGGCCGCTTGCAAGTGCTGCATTGATGTCCTTGTCCTCGGCGAAGTTGACGATCTGGACGTCGCTCAGCCCGTTCGTCTTGAACAGGCCCTTGGCCTCGGCGACATGCCACTGGCCATAGCCGAGCCAGGGCTCGATGCCGATCTTGAACGCTCCTGCCTCGGGCGTGGTGGGAATGGCCGCATCGGCCGCGTAGGCCGCCGGGGCGGCGGCGAGCCCGATGGCGGCGGCCATCACGAGCGCGCGAAATTGTCCTGTTAGGTTACGCATCATCCTTGTTCCCCTTGATGATCGGACCGCTTTTTCTGACTGATGTAGCCGGTCCGGTGAGACTGCGGGTTTCTGCTCTTGCGGCACTGTGCCTCGGCGTCTTACCTGCCACTTCATGGTGAAGTGCGCGGATATTTCAGCGTCAGCGGGAGCGGATGTCAAGACTAAAATACATACATGCATATACAAGTTGGAAAGACTCAATTTTTACGCTCTCCGGGATCGATCCGGTCTAGAAAATCGGTCACCCGATCGGTTCCGGCAACAGGTTCGCTGCCGACCATGACCGCCACCGACAAGGCAATAAGGGAAGAAACCGGCGTGTGGCTGCGTGCGCCGGCGCGCAGGTTCATGACCAGCGTCGGCGACAGGAAGAGACCGGCCCGGAGCACCGCGCGCCAATCGGCCGGCAGCATGCCGCGCCGTTTGAGCTCAAGCAGCAATGGCCGCCACAGCGCTGTGGCCTTGACCTCCAGCAGGTCGCGGCGGACCGGGCTCAGGTCCCAGTCCGTGTCGACATGGAGCAGGTTTCCGTCCAGCCGCGCCTGGGCGCGAAAAGCCTCTGTCGCAGTCTCCGGATCATAGAGCCAGAACGGGTGGGCGAAGATGTTGTGGAACGTCGCCTTCACCTCCGCCAGCAGCGTGGGGATATGCGAGCCGGCAAAGGCGGGATCGAAGAAGGACAGCTCCGCCCTCCCCGCCTTCGCCGTGTACCAGACATTGGCGTTGTGGGCGTCGCCATGCGCGACCACGCCGCCCGCATCGGCAAGCCGGTCCGGCCGCAAGCGCACTGCGGCGGCATCGAAAAGCTCACCGACGCTGTCGGTGTACTGCTCGCCATTGATGACGAATTTCAGCCGGGAAAACCGATCCCAATCCAGCTCGGCACCGGGAAAGACGAACGGCTTGCCGACATAGAAATCGGCCAGCCGGCCGCCTGGCGACAAGCGTGTCTCGGCATCGATCAGCCGCTCATGAAACAGCCTGTGGATCGGTTCCGCCGCCACCTCCTCGACGGTTACCGGATGCAGCGTTTCGAGATAGACCTTGAGCAGCCTGGCCGACAGGTCGCGCTCGGCAAGAACGGCTTCTCGCCGTTTGCCGGCATCGTCCTGCGCATCCAGCGCGAACAGCACATCCGAAAACCTCGGATCCGTGCGCCGCCGATAGACAAGGATCTGCTCGCCCGGTTGGGCCGACATATGCACGGGTTGATCAACCGGCAGGCCGGCGCGCGACAGAATCTCGGCGCGGTAATACTCGCCCGTCATCGCCTCTTCCCGCTCCTCCTGATGGAACTTGAAGAAGTAGGCCTTGCCGTCGTCCTCGAAGAAGCCGTTCAACGAATTGAGGCTGTATTTATCGAAGTTGATGCGGACATTGCGGGGGCGCATCGCGAACAGGTCGCCCAGCAATGCCGCCAGCGCGCTTTGTGCTTCGGCAACATCATGCTGCGCGAGTGCCCGGATCCGCGCCGTGCGGCTCGGCGCCCGCGTCATCTGTCGCTCTTGCATTCGACCTGCTTCCGTCAGCTGCTTTTTGAAGGGGAATAGCGGCTGCCGAGCGAGTAGCGGCTGCCGGCATAAGTCAGCTTGCTGATCGTCGCCACCACCGCGCCCGTCCATGTCCGGCGGTGCAGGAAAAGGCAGCAGGCGCCGACATCGATGCCCAGATGCCGCGCCGTCTCGGCATCCGCCGGGATGGCGGAAATGATATGCTCGACCTCGGTCACCGGGGTTTTCTGCATGAGGTAGTCATAGGTCGCCGTCTTCGAAAAATCCTGCTTGTCATAGTCGGGGATAAGGCTCGGATTGACGAAGCGCTCTTCGAGTTGCACCGGCAGATCGTTCTCGAAATTGACGACGACGGAATGATAGATCGAGACGCGCTTTGGAAATTCGAACGACAGCGCCAGCTCTTTTGTCGGCATGATGGTTTCGAGGACGAGGACTTCGGAACGATGTCTGTTGCCGCGCTCGACGATCTCGGCTGCGATGTTGTTGATCTCGATCAGCGTCGACTGTGGCCGCGGTGGCGCGATGAAGGTTCCCACACCTTGCAGGCGGATCAGAAACCCGGCCGAGGTCAATTCTCTGAGCGCCCGGTGAACCGTCATCCGCGAGACGCCGAGTGAAGCGACCAACTCATTCTCGGACGGCAGCTTGCGATCTTTGCCCCACCGGCCCGTTCCGATGTTTGCCAGGATGTAGTCCTTCACCTTCTCGTAAAGAGGGCTGGCGGTGTCGGGCAAAGTGATCATTTCAAAAGTCCTTTCCGGCGATTCATCGGAAATCACGACTCGACAGGTTGCCGCATGCGGATGATTGTTTTCAAGCCGTCGCTGCGCCCCGCCAACAGCCGTTCATAGGCAGCCGGAATGTCATCCAGGCCGATCTCCTGGTCGATCAGCGCCAGCAGCGGTTCGCTCAATTCACCCAGCATCCGCACGGCCTCGGGCAGTTCGTCGGCAAAGGCATGGCATCCCAGCAACCCGATTTCGCGTTCGACCAGCGTATTGGGATCAATGTCGAGGCGGCCGTGGAAGATGCCGACCATGGCGATCGTACCGCCGGGATCGAGAACGCCGAGCAGCTGATTGAGCGCCGCGACGCTGCCGGTCGCCTCGATGGCCGCGAGCAGCGGGGCATTGGCAGTTGCGGCGGCAACGGCGTCCCGGCTCAGATCGACGATCCGGGCACCCGTCACCCGCGCCACCCGGGCGCAGCGGCTCTGGTTGCGGTCGGCGATCAGCACGGTGCCGGCGAAGGTCCGCGACAACAGCAGGGCGGCAAGACCGCCGATCGGCCCGCAGCCGACGACCAGCACGAAGCCTGTCGTTTTCGGCAGGCCCCGCACCGCGTGCAGCGCCACCGCCAGCGGCTCGGCCATTGCCGCGACCCGCTCGTCGAGCCCGGCATCGATGATATGCAAAAGCCGTGCGGGCAGCACCGCCTGTTCGGCAAAACCGCCGTCGCAGACCTCTCCGACGAAGCCCAGTGACGCGCAGAGATGACGCCTGCCGGCTTGGCATTGCGCGCAGTCTCCGCACCAGAAGCGGGAATCGGCGACAACCCTGTCACCGATAGCGAAGGCGTCGACGCCCGCGCCGGTGGCGGTCACCGTGCCGGTCAGCTCATGGCCGGCCGTCGAAGGCGACCGGCTTATCCACTGTCCCGTGCGGAAATTATGCAGGTCCGAACCGCAGATGCCGGCGGCATCGACCCTGAGCTTCACCCAGCCTGCATCCGGCGCGCCCGGCGTCGCGATGTCCTCGACGCGCAGATCGCCGGGCCCGTAAAGTCGTGCCGCCTTCATCTCGATCGGTTCCGCTCAGCCGGCAAGATAGCGGTCGCGGATCTCCGAGACCGCGTTCTCATGCGAGCTGAAGCCCTCGTAGCGGGCGAGCCTGCGGGCGTGCAGAGCGAGTTCCGGATAGGCCACCGAGGTGACATAGCCGACCGACGAGCGCTTGACGAAATCCGTCACCGAAAGCGGCCCGTAGGTCCGCGCCCAACGGCTGGTCGGCAGCACCGCATTGGGTCCAAGCACGAAATTGGCCAGCGTCACCGGCGTGTGCGGCCCCATCAGGATTTCAGCCGCCTCGGTGATGCGCCCGAGATGCGCGAACGGCTCCTTCGACAGGATCTCGAGATGTTCGGGCGCATAGTCGTTGATGAAGCGGTAGCTGTCTTCCAGCGACGCGGTCAGCACGATGCCACCGCGCTTGCCGGTCAGCACCGCGCGTGAAAACTCGACACGCTGCTCGGTCATCCGCGACCAGTGCTCCGGGATTGCAGCCAATGCGGCTTCGGCGACCTTGCGGCTGTGCGTCACCAGATAGGCCGAAGAATCCGGCCCGTGTTCGGCTTCGATCAACAGGTCGAGCGCAGCAAGCCCGCCGTCGACGCTGTCATCGGCAAAGATGATCGCTTCGGACGGCCCGGCCGGAAGGCCTGTGTTGATGACCGACGACAGCACGCTCTTGGCCGCCACCACCCAGGGGCTGCCGGGGCCGACGATCTTGAGCGCGGGCTTCACCGTCTCCGTGCCGTAGGCGACGGCGGCAACTGCCTGAGCGCCGCCGCATTTGTAGACGGTTCCGACGCCGGCGAGGCGTGCGGCGACCAACGTTGCCGCGTCCACCGAACCATCCGATGTCGGCGGCGTCACGATGGCGATCTGCGGCACGCCGGCAATCACCGCCGGCACCGACGTCATCATCGTCACCGATGGGAAAGCACCCTTGCCGCGCGGCACGTAGAGCGCAACGGAAGCGATCGGCGTGTACCGGTCGCCGGCATAGGCGCCCGGCCGGACTTCCTTGAGCCACATCGTTTCCGGCTTCTGCTCCTCATGGAAATGCCTGATGTTGTCGATGCCGAACTGGATGCTCTCGACGACGTCCTTTTCCACCTTGTCGAACGCCGCGTCGAACTCGGCTTCCGACACCTGCAGCTCGCCCTCGGCGACATTGGCCTTGTCGAGTTCCCTGGCGAAGCGGATCAAGGCGGCGTCGCCTTCGTCCTTGACGGCCTGGATGATCGGCCGGACCTTCTCGACGAAGACCGTCAGATCGGCCTCGGCGCGCTTCAGCAGACTGGCGCGCTGGTCGGCATCGATGGATGACAAATCGTGGAAGCTGATGTCGGACATGGCTGCTCGTTCTCCTGGAACTCTTGGAACGCAATGACGGCTGGCGCAGGCCGGCCATATGCTGCGGGCCGACAGGTCGACCCTGGACAAGGATCAAAGCCGTCGAGAGGCTTCACTCGGGCAAAAGTATATACATGTCTATGTGACGGTCGCCAGCGATTTTTCCATCATCCTTCCCGTCGAAACTACCGAGATAAACCTGCCTCATCAGATCGAGGCGAGAAAGCCGCCATCGACCGGAATGGACTGGCCGGTTATGTAGGCCGCCGCATCCGAAGCGAGGAACACGGCGATGCCATGCAGGTCGGAGAGATCACCGAAACGCCGCTGCGGGATCTTGGCCAGCATGGAGTGCTGCCATGCCTCGTTGTTGTAAAAAACGTCCGTCATCGCCGTCCTGAAATAGCCCGGCGCGATGGCGTTGACCCTTATGCCAAGCTCCGCCCACTCGGCCGCAAGCGCCCGCGTCATGCCGAGCAGGCCGGACTTCGACGAGCCATACGGCACCGCGGTGGGAATGCCGACTTCCGACGTCAGCGAGCACAGGTTGATGATGGTGCCGGGACGGCCGGCGTCGCGCATCTGCCGCGCGGCGGCCTGGGCGCAGAAGAACGCTCCCTTCAGATTCGTGTCGACGATCCTGTCCCACAGCGCCTCGTCGACATCGAGCGAGGGCCGCACCTCCTCCATCCCGGCATTGTTGACGAGAATGTCGAGACCACCAAGCAGGCTGGCAGCCTCGTTGGTGGCTGCGCGGCAGCGGCCGACATCGGTGACGTCGAGAGCGATGGCATGCGCCACCCCACCGGCCGCGCGGATGGCGACCGTCGTGTGCTCCAGCGCGGCCAGGCTGCGCGCCGTGACCGCGACGTCGGCGCCGGCAGCGCTCAGCGCTTCGGCGATGCTGCGCCCGATGCCACGGCTGGCGCCGGTGACAAGCGCCTTCCTGCCGGAGAGATCGAAGAGAGAAGCGTTGCGCATGTGATCCTCCTGGTCGGTGTCGGTTTCCGCTTCGGCGTAGAGACTATCAGGTCAGCTTACATATACAAGCATATACAAAGCATTTCAGCTGCGGTACGGATGACGAAATCCACCGCAGAGGAGCCAGCCCGTGTCGAAAGCCTCGGATATGGTCCGCACCGAAGTCAACCGCCTGTCGCCCTACAATTCCGGACTGACCATTGACGAGGTGCGGAAACGATACGCACCGGCCAGAATCGCCAAACTGGGCTCGAACGAAAACCCGCTCGGGCCCAGCCCGACCCTCGCCGCGACGATGCATGCCGGCTCCGAGATGTTCCGCCTCTATCCGGACCCTGCCGGGCGCAAGCTGCGCCAGGCGATCGGCGACAAATATGCCGTCGCCGAGGACCAGATTATCCTCGGCAACGGTTCCGAAGATCTTCTCTCCGTCATCAGCCGCGCCGTGTTGCGGCCGGGCGACGCCGTCGTCACGCTCTATCCGTCGTTTCCGCTGCATGAGGACTACACGACGTTGATGGGCGCTACCGTCAAGCGCGTTGTCGTCAACGACGATCTGACCATCAATGTCGATGCGCTGGTCGAGGCGGTGCGCGAACGGCCGCGCATGCTGCTGTTCTCGAACCCGATGAACCCGGTCGGCAGCTGGCTCTCCGGCGGCGATCTGTCGAGGGTTCTGGATGCGACGAGCGACGAGACGCTGATCGTCATCGACGAAGCCTATGCCGAATATGCCAAGGGCGACGACTATGCGTCATCCCTGCCCTATCTGGGAAAGCTCGACCGGCCCTGGATCGTGCTTCGGACCTTTTCCAAGGCGTTCGGCCTGGCCGGATTGCGGATCGGCTTCGGCATCGTCGGCGACCCGGAGCTGCGCGCGCTGCTGGACCGCGTCCGCACGCCTTTCAACGCCAACGGCATGGCCCAGGCCGCAGCATTCGCGGCGCTGGCCGATGAAGAACACCTCGCCAGGGTCGTAGCTCTGGCCAGGGCGGAGAGAAAACGCGTCGAGACTTTCCTGGCAAGCAAGGGCCTCGACGTCGCCGCCTCCAGAGGCAATTTCCTGTTCTTCAACTGCCGGCAGGATGCCTCCGTCTTCGTCGAAGGCCTGCTGCGGCAAGGGGTCATCGTCAAACCGTGGAAGCAGCAGGGCTTTGACACCTATGTGCGTGTCAGCATCGGCTCGACTTCGGAAAACGACCACTTCATGGCCGCTCTGTCGGCGCTGTTATGAATGCACGTCTGGGCGGATCGCTCCGCGCTTGGGAGCCGATCGCTGCCGCCCTATTTCGCCCAAGGCCTTGACCGACGCTTGGCTTGGCTGCCGTGCGGATCGTCGATGACCACAGCGTATTTATTTGGCTTCGGACCAGCCGCAGGCCTTAACTTTCGCAGCGTGGGTTTTTACATCCGAGGGGTCTGCAAACGATCGACGCTTGAGGAGGCTCCCTTGCAGCAGCCAGATGACATAGCCGCCCGCCGATTGGGCATTCTCATCGAGCAATATGTGGAAGCGCGTAAAAAGCGCTATGACTATGTGTCGACCGAGCAGGCCTATCGGGCCATCCGGCAGGTCCTCAAACCCGCCATTCCCGATCGCGAGCTCGACGACATGGTCGCCTCACTTGCCGTCAAGAACGGCCTGGCGGTCGTCTTCGATCGTCAAACCAAAGCATCGGCCGATGATGTTCCGAGGCCAAGCCCCTAGATCGACGCACATCTGCCGGTGCCGGGCGCCATATCAACGCGGGGCCAAACGCATCGTTCGGCCCCGCATCGATGTGCATCGCCGGAGGAACCTGCGACACACCTGCGCCGTGGGCCTGTGTGCCGCAAGCCGACGGGCGTGGCGGCTTCAAGCGGCGGTGCTGACCTGGCCCGGCTCGAGGATCGACTTGACCTTGTCGGCGACGGCGCGTCCCAGATCGGCGTTGTTTGCGGCGGTGAAATGAATTCCGTCGACACCGTCCGTGGTGAGGTAATCGCCGGCATTGAGGAAATCGATCTTCATGAAATCCGCCATCGCCTTGTACTGCCTGGCCAGGTCCCTGGATTTTTCGTGCCCGCCGCCGAACATGCCCTCGAACCATGGATCGGGCATCGGGGTCAGCGGCGGCGGCGCAATGACCAGCGCCTTGGGGGCCGGATAAGGGGTGCCGATGCCGCCGGCACTGGTCAGGATCTGCCCGACCAGTTTCGCCATTCCATTGGCGATCTCATAAGGCGTCCGGCGGAAATAGGACTTGGTGTCGTTGGTGCCGAGCATGACGATGACCAGGTCCAGCGGCAGATGGCTGGCGATGGCCGAGGGCAGGTAATTGGCGCCGTTCAGGCGCGGATCGTTGGGGTCGTCGAGACAGGTCGTGCGCGCGCTCAGGCCTTCCTCGATGATGTGGTAGCCCCCTCCCAGCGCCGCCGCCATCACACCGGTCCAGCGCTGGTCATAGGGGTAGCGGTAGGTCGGCGACCCCTCCTTGACCGGAACCCAGCCCCAGGTCAGCGAGTCGCCGTAGCACATGATGTTTTTTGGCGGTGACATCCATGTTTCTCCATCTGTTTGCAATTGTCTGAACGCGTGGATTTGTCAGTCCCGGCGAACGCCGGTCGGCTTGCTTTTCGCCGTCTCAGGTCAGGGGTTTCGCACCCGCACTCCGTAGAAGATCGCGGCACCCAGGATGATGACGCCCTGCGCGATGAGCTTGCCGGGCTCGTCGATGCCGAGCACCGTCATCACCACGAACAGCAGAGC
>NZ_RZPW01000340.1:0-6386 GCF_003998455.1 Mesorhizobium sp. M7A.F.Ca.CA.001.08.2.1
GCCTGGATGTCCGCATTGTCCAGCCGGCGGTGGACCTGTCGGAAAAATGGGATGCCTCGGTGCGCGACCGCATCTTCGCGGTCCTGATGGGGCTCTCGGGCAAGGCGCCGGATCCAGGCCATCAAAAGCCGCAACTGATCCTGTGGCCCGAAACCTCGGTGCCGTTCCTCTTCACCGAGCGTCCGGACGCATTGACGGCGCTGGGGGATATGCTCGGACCCGGCCAGATGCTGATTGCCGGCGTCGTCCGCGAGGAAGGCGGCTCGGCCGCAAATGCCGACAGCCGCTACTACAACTCCGTGGTGGCGATCGACGACAAGGGTGAAATCACCGACGCCGTCGACAAGGTTCAGCTGGTGCCGTTCGGCGAATACCTGCCTTTCGCCGATCTGCTCCAGCGTTTCGGCATCGAGCAACTGGTTGCCGGGCCGATGAGTTTCGCGGCCGGCAATGAGCGGCACGCCATTACGCTGCCCGACGGCATCCGTGCGCTGCCATTTATCTGTTATGAGGTGATCTTTCCCGATCTTGTGGCAGTTGACGCTGCGTCAGCGCAGCTTATTGTGAACGTTACCAATGATGCGTGGTTCGGCGACACGCCGGGTCCGTATCAGCATTTCAGGCAGGCCCAGATCCGTGCGGTGGAAAATGGATTGCCATTGGTGCGTGCCGCCAACAACGGCATCTCGGCCGTCGTCGATCCGCGCGGGCGCATCGTCGATGCGCTTGCTATCGACGCGCGCGGCGCCATCGATGCCCACATACCGATTTCCGGACAGGCGCTCATATCTCCCGGCCAACGGCGCATTAACGGAATGCTGATCATGTTGCTGTTTGCCGTTGGGGCAGCGCTGTTGAACGTAAGGCAAAGGCTACGGGTGAATTGACAGCCAACACATTAGAAACTCATACTGTAAGTGCCTGAAAATTTCTCGAAGCCGGTGGATCGTTCTGTTGGGGCAGTTGCCTCCGGCTTTGTTTGGGCAGGAAAAAAATAGAGAAAGCCGAAAAAATTCGGCGAGGAAAAAATGACAGAAGATAACAAGAAGAAACCGAATCCGATCGACATCCATGTTGGCAGTCGCATTCGGCTTCGCCGCAACATGCTTGGAATGAGCCAGGAAAAGCTGGGAGAAAACCTCGGCATCACATTTCAACAGATTCAGAAATATGAAAAGGGTACCAACCGCGTCGGCGCCAGCCGTCTGCAGGCGATCGCGTCCATACTCGGCGTGCCTGTCGCTTTCTTTTTTGAGGATGCGCCCGGCCAGGAGCCTGTGGCGGGCCGGGGATTTGCCGAGGACGCTTCGATGGCTTTCGCTGTCGAATTCTGCGGCAGCCCTGAAGGCCTTCAGCTCAACCGGGCCTTTGTCAAGATCGCCGACGCCAAGGTGCGCCGCAGGATCATAGACCTGGTCAAGTCCCTCTCCGCCGACGATCCCGACTGATCCTCAATCACGCCAGGACCGGCGGCGCCCCGCCGCCGGTGGCACAAGATAACGGCATCGACATTCATGCCAGAGCCGAAGCACCGCTTGACGAGCGGCGCTTCGCCCCGCTAACACGTGGCGCGCCAAAATCGGCAGCCTGCCGATCGTTTTTCAAGAGGGGACACCCGTGACGCGGCAGAACTACTTCTTTACCTCGGAATCCGTTGCCGAGGGCCATCCTGACAAAGTCTGTGACCGGATTTCCGACGAGATCGTCGATCTGGTCTATCGCGAAGCCAAGAAGACCGGCATGGACCCGTGGAAAGTCCGTGTCGCCTGCGAGACGCTGGCCACCACCAACCGTGTCGTCATCGCCGGCGAAGTGCGCGTCCCGGAAACGCTGCTGAAGAAGGACAAGGCAGGCAACATCCTCAAGGATGCCGCCGGCCATCCGGTCGTCAATCCGGCCAAGTTCAAATCGGTCGCCCGCAAGGCGATCCGCGAAATCGGCTACGAGCAGGCCGGCTTCCACTGGAAAACGGCGAAGATCGAGGTTCTGCTGCACGGCCAGTCGCCTGACATCGGCCAGGGCGTCGACAACGCTGCCGACCGTCAGGGCGAAGAGGGTGCCGGCGACCAGGGCATCATGTTCGGTTATGCCTGCCGCGAGACGCCGGATTTGATGCCGGCGCCGATCTACTACAGCCACAAGATCCTCGAACTGCTGGCTGCTGCCCGTCACGAAGGCAGCGGTGAAGCCGGCAGGCTCGGGCCGGATGCCAAGAGCCAGGTCACCGTTCGCTATGTCGATGGCAAGGCCGCCGAGGCGACGCAGATCGTGCTGTCCACGCAGCATCTCGATGCGAGCTGGGATTCAAAGAAGGTCCGCAAGGTCGTCGAACCCTATATCCGCGAGGCGCTGGGCGACCTCAAGATCGCCGACGATTGCATGTGGTACATCAATCCGACCGGCAAGTTCGTCATCGGCGGGCCGGACGGCGACGCCGGCCTGACCGGCCGCAAGATCATCGTCGACACCTACGGTGGTGCCGCACCCCATGGCGGCGGCGCTTTCTCCGGCAAGGACACCACCAAGGTGGATCGTTCGGCAGCCTATGCGGCGCGCTACCTGGCCAAGAACGTGGTGGCGGCGAAACTCGCCGACCGCTGCACCATCCAGCTTTCCTACGCCATCGGCGTCGCCCAGCCGCTGTCGGTCTATGTCGACTTGCATGGCACCGGCAAGGTCGACGAGGCAAAGCTCGAGGACGCGCTGCGCACGGTGATGGATCTGTCGCCGTCGGGCATCCGCCGTCACCTCGATCTCAACAAACCGATCTACGCCAAGACGTCGTCCTACGGCCATTTCGGCCGCAAGGCCGGCCGTGATGGGTCTTTCTCCTGGGAAAAGACCGATCTCGCCAAGGCGCTCAAGGACGCGGTCGCCGCCTGACAGCGGCGCCGCGAAGTCCCGCCATGGATCCGAAGGACAGACCAAGCCGCGCGACCGAAGCCTTTTTCGGTCGCCGGCGCGGCAAGACCATGCGTCCGCAACAGGCGGCCGCGCTGGAAAGCGGCTTCGGTGTATATCGGCTCGATCTGGCGGCCGAGCCGCCGGCCGATCTGCAAACTCTGTTTCAGACCGATGTCAGCGCGGTTCGCCTCGAGATTGGCTTCGGCGGTGGCGAACATCTCCTGCACCGCGCGACCGAGGCGCCTTCGATCGGCTTTATCGGCGTCGAGCCCTTCGTCAACGGCATGGCCAAGATGATGATGGCGGTGCGCGAGAAACCGCTCGCCAATCTGCGGGTTTATGACGACGACGCCACAAGGCTGCTCGACTGGCTGCCGCAGGCCTCGCTCGGCGGCCTCGATCTGCTCTATCCCGACCCCTGGCCGAAGAAGAAACACTGGAAGCGACGTTTCGTAAGCCCGGTCAATCTCGAGCGGTTCGCGCGCGTGCTGAAGCCTGGTTCAAAATTCCGCTTCGCCTCCGACATCGACACTTATGTCAACTGGACCTTGCTGCATTGCCGCGCGCATGGCGCGTTCGCATGGCAGGCTTGCGAGGCGGCGGACTGGCACCGGCCCTATGATGGTTGGCCGGGCACCCGTTACGAGGCCAAGGCCATTCGTGAGGGCCGGCGGCCCGCCTATCTTACCTTCATTCGGAAATAAGCTCGCGGTCTTAGAGCAATTCCAGGAAAAGTGTGAAACGGTTTTCCGTCCGGAATTGCGTCAAAGCTAGAAGCGGCGGCCGATGCGATCGAAGGCGGCAGGCTCGACGCCGAGGTTGCGCAGGTCGTCGGCGCGCGGCCTGCGACCGGCTTCCACGGCCCGTGAAGCGGCCACGGCGCTGCCGAATACGGTGAAGAAGTCGCCTATTGCAGAAAATATCTTGCGATTGCTCATGATCATGTCCTTTCGCGCACGTGTGGCGCACGGCCACCTTTGTGCAGCGCAGCGTAAGTAGGTGCGTTTCAGCGCCGATCCCATGGGGGCCGCCGCATGGGCGCCATGCGCTCCATGCAACGCTGGCGGGGGCCACCTCGATGGCAGCGTTGCCCGACCAGCATAGCGGGCTTGAAACACAGGCCGCGATCGTCTATATCAGCCTCAAATTCTTGGTCGGTATGACGAAGAGTGGGTCCACCCGGTCCCGCTCTTTTTTATTACCTGCCGATAACTTGGTAGAGAACGACAGGGCTTCAATGACTGCAACGGCAAGCGAGGGCGACGATCGCATCATCCGCGAAAGCGGCATCGATGCGCGCATCGCGCTGATCGTCCAGCCGGTTCTGCGCGGCATCGGCTTCCGTCTCGTGCGGGTGCATCTGTCGGGCCAGAACGGGCTGACGCTGCAGATCATGGCCGAACGCGAGGACGGCACCATGACCGTCGAGGATTGCGAAGAGGTCAGCCGCGCGGTGTCGCCGGCGCTCGATGTCGATGATCCGATCGAAAAGGCCTACCATCTTGAAGTCTCGTCGCCCGGCATCGACCGGCCGCTGGTCCGCAAATCGGATTTCACGACCTGGACGGGTCATCTGGTGAAAATGGAAACATCGATCGTCGTCGCCGACCGCAAGCGCTTCAAGGGCAAGATCGCCGAAGCCGGCGAAGACGATGTGCTGATCGAGCGCGACAAGGCAGCCTATGGCGAGGAGCCGACGGTGCGCGTCCCCTATGACGCGATTGCCGATGTGCGCCTGATCCTGACCGACGATCTCATCCGCGATGCCCTGTCGAAGGACAACAGGGCGCGCAAGGAAGCCAAGAAGCGCCGTGGCGAACCGGACGACGACGAGTCGGGTGCGGAAGCGGACGCCACGGAAGAACACGAACAGGAACTATGATTGAGCTGCCGGGCGCAAAGGTCCGGCAAACAAGCTCGGGAGAAAAACGATGGTTGTAAGCGCCAACAGACTTGAATTGCTGCAGATCGCCGACGCGGTCGCGCGTGAAAAGTCGATCGACAAGTCGATCGTCATCGCCGCCATGGCCGATGCGATCCAGAAGGCGGCGCGCTCGCGTTACGGTCAGGAGACCAACATCCGCGCTGACATCAACCCGAACACCGGTGAGATGAAGCTGCAGCGGCTGATGGAAGTGGTCGAGAAGGTCGATGACTATGCCACGCAGATCGCCATTTCCTCGGCTCGCGAGCGCAATCCCGACGCCCAGCTCGGCGACTTCATCGCCGAACAGCTGCCGCCCATGGATTTCGGCCGCATCGCCGCCCAGTCGGCCAAGCAGGTCATCGTCCAGAAGGTCCGCGAGGCCGAACGCGACCGCCAGTATGACGAGTACAAGGACCGCATCGGCGAGATCGTCAACGGTACCGTCAAGCGCGTCGAATACGGCAATGTCATCGTCGATCTCGGCCGCGGCGAAGCGATCATCCGTCGCGATGAGTTGATCCCGCGCGAGAACTACAAATATGGCGATCGCGTCCGCGCCTATGTCTACGATGTGCGCCGCGAGCAGCGCGGCCCGCAGATTTTCCTGTCGCGCACCCATCCGCAGTTCATGGCCAAGCTGTTCACCATGGAAGTGCCGGAAATCTATGACGGCATCATCGAGATCAAGTCGGTCGCCCGCGACCCAGGTTCGCGCGCCAAGATCGCCGTCATCTCGCGGGACTCTTCGATCGATCCGGTCGGCGCCTGCGTCGGCATGCGCGGCAGCCGCGTCCAGGCCGTCGTCGGCGAATTGCAGGGTGAGAAGATCGACATCATTCCGTGGTCGCCTTCTGCGGCGTCCTTCATCGTCAATGCGCTGCAGCCGGCGGAAGTCGCCAAGGTCGTGCTCGACGAGGATGCCGAACGCATCGAAGTCGTGGTTCCCGACGACCAGCTGTCGCTGGCCATCGGTCGCCGCGGCCAGAACGTGCGTCTGGCTTCGCAGCTGACCGGCTGGGATATCGATATCCTGACCGAAGCCGAAGAATCCGAGCGCCGCCAGAAGGAATTCGTCGAGCGTTCGTCGCTGTTCATGGAAGCCCTCGACGTCGACGAGATGGTCGGCCAGGTGCTGGCCTCCGAAGGCTTCACCAGCGTTGAGGAAGTCGCTTATGTCGATTCCGGCGAGATCGCCTCTATCGATGGTTTCGACGAGGACACCGCTTCGGAGATCCAGACCCGCGCCCGCGAATATCTGGAGAAGATCGAGGCCGAGCACGACGACAAGCGCAAGGCGCTCGGCGTTTCGGACGAATTGCGCGAAATCCCCGGCGTCACCACCGCCATGATGGTGACGCTTGGCGAGGACGGCGTGAAGACGATCGAGGATTTCGCCGGCTATGCCGCCGACGACCTGACCGGCTGGAAGGAACGCAAGGACGGCGAGACAAAAGTCTATCCGGGCGTGCTGGCCAATCATGGCGTGACCCGCGCAGACGCCGAACAGATGGTTCTGGCCGCCCGCCTCAAGGCCGGCTGGATCACCGAAGACGAG
>NZ_RZPW01000341.1:0-6365 GCF_003998455.1 Mesorhizobium sp. M7A.F.Ca.CA.001.08.2.1
CCAACGGCACCTTGTTCGGCCGCTCGGCGCGGCCGAACAAGGTGCCGTTGGTGTCGAGAATGCCCGCGCGAGCGCTCCCGGTGCCGACATCGACCGCGCAAACGAACTGTTTCGTCAAGATGCTCTGTCTCTCGCTCCCAGGCCTGCAATCAGATCGGGCAATTGCAGCATGTCAGCGAATATAAAGTCCGGTTCACTCGACGCAAGCCGCGCTTTCAAGGTCGGGTTGCCGGCATGCGAGCCGCCGGTGAAGGCAAACACGCGCATCCCCGCCGCCCGCGCGGCAATGATGCCGGCCGGGCTGTCCTCGATGACGAGGCATTTGCGTGGATGGGCCCGCATGCTGGCGGCGGCATGCAGGAACAGGTCCGGCGCGGGCTTTCCCTTGGCCACCATGGTGGCACTGAACAGGTGCGGTTCCATCAGCCCAAGCAATCCGGTGACGTCGAGCGCGTAGCGGATGCGGTCGAGCGTGCCCGAGGACGCGACACAGAACGGCAGCCCAAGCTTCGGCAGCATCTTCTTGACACCGGCGATCGGCTTCAGCTCCTCGCGGAATTTGCGCATCAATTCGACGCGCATCTCGGTCAGGTGCAGGTCGGTGATATCGAGCCCGAAGTCGCGGCCGAGGATCTCGCGCACGCTTTTCATGCTCTTGCCGAGGAAATGCTCGTAGGCGGCATCCTCACTGACGCTGCCGCCGGCAAGCCTGACCATGCCGAGCAGCGCCGAGACGGAGAGCGCCTCGCTGTCGACCAGCACGCCATCGCAGTCGAAAATGACCAGTTCAGGCGTCATGGCCGAGAATGGCTCTCAGAGCTTGCCGGCGAGGTAGCGCGTCAGCGTGGCGCGCGCGCCATTCGCCCACAGCACGTTGAGCGCATGGGCAAAGGCCTCGACAAACGCCGTTGCGCGGCCGACATCGCCATAGATGTCCTCCATGGCGAGCCAGGCGGCGGGAGCGTCCTTTGCTGCCTTTGCCGTCGCCTGTAGCCGGTCCCAACTCGGGTCGTTGGGCTCGATGACGGCGCCGCTGTCCGTCGTGCCGAAGCAGTAGCGGCACCACAATGCCGATTCCAGGGCCAGGCCGGCGACGCTTTTCCCAGCCTTCAGCCGGTCGGCGATGGTCGGGATGATGAACTTCGGCTGGCGGTTGGAGCCGTCGAGGCAGAGCCGGCGCACCGTGTCGCCGATCTTCGGGTTGGAGAAGCGGCTCTCGATGAGCTGGTAATAGTCTTCCAGAACCGTGTCCGGCACCGGCGGCACCGTCGGGATGATTTCGTCCCGTTCGAGCTTGGCCAGAAAACCGCTCACCAGCGGCTCCTGCATCGCCTCATGCACGAAATGGATGTCCATCAGGCCGGCCGGATAGGCGATCGCTGCATGGCCGCCATTGAGGATGCGGATTTTCATCAGTTCATAAGGCGCAACGTCTTTGACGAACTGCACGCCGACCTTTTCCAGCGGCGGCCGGCCATCGGTGAAATGGTCCTCCAGCACCCACTGCCGGAACGGCTCGCAGAACACCGGCCAGTTGTCCTCGAGGCCGAAATCCTTGGCCAGGATGCCGCGCTCGCGGTCGGTGGTGGCCGGCGTGATGCGATCGACCATGCCGTTCGGAAAAGCGACATGCTCGCTGAGCCAGTTCGCCAGATCCTGGTCGATCAAACGGGCCAGGCCGATGACGCCGTCGGAGGTGACATGGCCATTGTGGGGAATGTTGTCGCACGACATCACGGTGAACGGCACGGTGCCTTCATCGCGGCGGCGCACCAGCCCGGCAAGAATGATGCCGAACACCGTCTTCGGCGTGGCGCCGGGCTGCGCATCGGCAACGATGTCGGGATGGGTCGGGTTGAACACGCCGGAAGCCGGGTCGATGAAGTAGCCGCCTTCGGTGATGGTCAGCGAAACGATCTTGATCGCCGGGTCGGTAAGCCGTTCGATGACACCGGCCGCATCGCCGGGCATCAGGAAGTCGATCATCGCGCCGGTCACACGGGTATTCATATGGCCAGAGTCCTGCTCGACCACCGTGGTCAGCCAGTCCTGCTCTTCCAGCTTGGCGCGGCCGATCTTTTCACCGTCGAACACGCCGGCACCGATCAGCGCCCAGTCATGGCCGATGCCCGCATTGAACAGATCGTCGAGATAGACGGCCTGATGCGAGCGGTGGAAATTGCCGACGCCGAAATGCACGATGCCGGCCTTCAGCGTCGCGCGGTCATACTTAGGACCTGCGACGTTGGCGGGCAGCTTGGAGAGGTTAGAGGACGAGAGTTTCACGGTCATCTGTTTTACCCTTTGGCCGGGTTTCGGCCTTCGTTACGCTCCTCTCCCCGTCGGGGAGAGGATAAGGGGTGGCACTTGCTACGCGCCCGCTGAAGTCGGCCTCTGCTCCCCGCGGAGGGACGAGGAGCAGAGGCCGTCCCCCGCCCTCAACTCATCCACTGGCCGCCATCGACATTGTAGGTCTGGGCGACGATGTATTCGGCGTCGCTGCTGGCGAGAAACACAGCCATGCCGGTGAGGTCCTGTGCCGTGCCCATGCGGCCATACGGCACCGCCTCGCCGACCAGTTTCTTCTTCTCGCCCCTCGGCCGGTTCTCATATTTGGCGAACAGCGAATCGACGTGATCCCAGTGCTCGCCGTCGACGACGCCAGGGGCAATCGCGTTGACGTTGATGCGGTGCTTGATCAGGTCGAGCCCCGCCGACTGGGTCAGCGAGATGACGGCGGCCTTGGTGGCGCAATAGACGCCGACCAGCGCCTCGCCGCGCCGTCCGGCCTGGCTCGCCATGTTGATGATCCTGCCGCCCTTGCCTCGCGCGATCATCGAGCGGGCGGCTGCCTGCAGCATGAACAGCGTGCCGGCGACATTGACGGAAAACAACTTGTCGTAGCTTGCCCTGGTGATTTCGACGATCGGCGCCAGGTCGAACAGGGCGGCGTTGTTGATCAGGATATCGAGGCCACCGGTCTTCGTCTCTACGGCTTTCACCGCCGCCTCGATCGAGGCGAGGTCGGTGACGTCGAGCTTGACCGCATAGGCCTTGCCGCCAATCTCTGCGGCCGTCTTCTGCGCAGCCTCGAGATTGATGTCGGCGATGGCGACGGTTGCGCCTTCGCCGGCATAGGCTTCGGCGAAGGCTCTGCCGATGCCGCGGGCCGAACCCGTGATCAGCGCGGATTTGCCGGCCAGTCGCATGTTCAGATTGCCTTTCCGTCGGCGCCAAAGCGATGCAGCTTGGCCTTGTCTGGTGTCAGGTAAATGGTGTCGCCGTGATGGACGCCGAGTTCGCCGTCGGCGCGCACGGTCAGCGGACCGACGCCGTCGGCCTGGACGTGCAGGAAGGTGTCGGAGCCGAGATGCTCGGCGACGCCGACGACCGCCTTCCATTCGCCCGCCGTGGTCGAGATCTCCAGGTGTTCGGGACGGATGCCGATGGTCTTGGCGCCGTTTTTGGCAGCCGGCGCGCCCTCGATCAGGTTCATCTTCGGCGAGCCGATAAAGCTGGCGACGAACAGGTTCTTCGGCGTCTTGTAGAGCTCCATCGGCGAGCCGACCTGCTCGATGTTGCCGGCGTTCAGCACGACGATCTTGTCGGCCATGGTCATCGCTTCAACCTGATCGTGGGTAACGTAGATCATGGTGGTCTTGAGCTGATGGTGCAGCTCGCTGATCTCCAGCCGCATGGTGCCGCGCAGTGCCGCATCGAGATTGGACAGCGGTTCGTCGAACAGGAAGGCGGTCGGCTGACGCACGATGGCGCGGCCGATCGCGACGCGCTGGCGCTGGCCGCCTGAAAGCTGGCCGGGCCGGCGTTCGAGATAGTTGGTCAGGTTGAGCACGCGCGCCGCGTCTCCCACCTTCTTGTCGATGGTCGCCTTGTCCTCACCGGCCATCTTCAGCGGGAAGCCGATGTTCTTGGCCACCGTCATGTGCGGATAGAGCGCGTAAGACTGGAACACCATGGCGAGCTTGCGCTTGGCCGGTGCCTCGCCGGTGACGTCGCGGCCGTCGATGTTGATGGAGCCGCCGCTGGTGTCCTCGAGCCCGGCGATCAGGCGCAGCAGCGTTGACTTGCCGCAACCCGACGGGCCGACAAAGACGACGAACTCGCCATTCTCGATCACCAGGTCGAGACCGGGGATGATGGACGTCGCTCCGAAGGATTTCGAGACGTTCTTGAGCGTGATGTTTCCCATGGTTTCCTCCCCGAGGGGTTATTTCTGCCGATTGCTTCGGGCAATTCCGTTATTTCACCGCACCAAATGTCAGGCCGCGCACCAGCTGCTTCTGGCTGAACCAGCCCATGATCAGGATCGGCGCGATGGCCAGCGTCGAGGCGGCCGAAAGCTTGGCCCAGAACAGGCCTTGCGGGCTTGAGAACGAGCTGATGAAGGCGGTCAGGGGTGCGGCTTCCGTCGTCGTCAGCCGGATCGTCCAGAACGCCTCGTTCCAGGCCAGGATGATGTTGAGCAGCATTGTCGAGGCGATGCCCGGCACCGCCATCGGCGTCAGCACATAGACGATCTCGTTCCACAGCGATGCGCCGTCCATGCGCGCCGCTTCCAGGATCTCGCCAGGGATTTCGCGGAAATAGGTGTAGAGCATCCACACCACGATCGGCAGGTTGATCAGCATCAGCATGATCATGAGGCCGATGCGGCTGTCGAGCAGGCCTGTGTCGCGGAAGATCAGGTAGATCGGGAACAGCACCGCGACCGCCGGCATCATCTTGGTGGACAGCATCCACATCAAGATGTCCTTGGTCCGCTTGGTCGGCGAGAAGGCCATCGACCATGCCGCCGGTATGGCGACCAGCAGGGCCAGGATGGTCGAGCCGACCGAGAGCAGCACCGAGTTGAAGAAGAACTTGAAGTAGCCGCTCTGCGCCTGGACCTCGGTATAGCTCTCGAACGTTCCCGACGGGATGATGCTGAAGCCCTGGATGGCTTCCTGCTCCGACTTGAACGAGGTGATGATCGTGTAGAGGATCGGGAAGAAGATCAGCAGGGCGACGATCCAGGCGGCAACCGTCGCGATCGTCTTGTGCCGGGTGGTGACTGAGCGTGCCATCGTAGCCTCCCTTACTTGTCCAGGTTCTTGCCGACGGCGCGCATGGCGAAGAAGGCAACGATATTGGCGAGAATGACGGCGATCACACCGCCGGCGGATGCCTGGCCGATTTTGAACTCCAGCAACGCCTTCTGGTAGACGAGGAAGGGCAGGTTGGTGGAGGCGTATCCCGGGCCGCCATTGGTGGTGACGAGGATCTCGGCATAGACCGAGAGAAGGAAGATCGTCTGGATCAGGATGACGACCGTGATAGCGCGCGACATGTGCGGCAGCGTCAGATAGATGAAGCGGCTGATGAAGCCGGCGCCGTCCATCTCGGCGGCTTCCTTCTGCTCGCCGTCGAGCGACTGCAGCGCGGTCAGAAGAATGAGCGTCGCGAAGGGCAGCCACTGCCAGGCGACGATGATGATGATCGCCAGCATCGGATGTTGCCCGAACCAGTCGATCGGCTGGGCTCCGAAGAAGCGGGCTATATCGGCGAACACCCCGTATTGCGGGTGCATGATCATGTTCTTCCAGACCAATGCGGCCACCGGCGGCATGACGAAGAACGGAGAGATGACGAGGATGCGCACGATGCCCTGGCCCCACATCGGCTGGTCGATCAGCAGCGCCAGAAGGATGCCGCCGATCACCGTGATCAGGAGCACGCTGACCACCAAGGTGAGCGTGTTGAGGATCGACTGCAGGAAGGCCGGGTTGGAATAGAACAGCGCGTAATTCGAGAAGCCGACAAAGCCGTCGCGGATCGGATTGAGCGGGTTGTACTGCTGGAAGGAGAACCAGATGGTGATGACCAGCGGCACGATCATCCAGACGAACAGCAGCACCACGGATGGCGCCATCATGAAACGGGCAAGCGAACGGGTCTGCTGAGTAGCCATGACGGTCACCCTTCACTGGTCAGACGGAATTTTCAAAGGCGTTAAAGGCGGCCGCCCGAACTGGGAACTCGGGCGGCCGTTGCCGGTCAAGGAGGCGACCGGCAGTCGGCACCGGGAGGAGCCTTACTTGATGTATCCGCCCTCGGTCATTGCCGCGGTGGCAGCGTCCTGGGCCTGCTTCAGCGCGTCGTCGACGCTCGACTGGCCGGCAAGCGCCGCCGAGAAGAGCTGGCCGACCGTGGTGCCAAGGCCCTGGAACTCAGGGATGGCGACGAACTGGACGCCGACATAGGGCACCGGCTTGACCGTCGGATGCGTCGGATCGGCGGCATTGATGGAGTCCAGCGTCATCTTGGCGAACGGAGCCGCCTTCTGGTACTCGGCATTGGCGTAGAGC
>NZ_RZPW01000342.1:0-6325 GCF_003998455.1 Mesorhizobium sp. M7A.F.Ca.CA.001.08.2.1
GCTCGATATGGCCGTCCTTGAGCACCACGATGCGGTCGGCCAGCGTCATCGCCTCGACCTGGTCGTGGGTAACGTAGATCATGGTCGTGTTGGGCATCGATTCCTTGAGCTTGGCGATCTCGATGCGGGTGGCGACGCGCAGCGCGGCGTCGAGGTTCGAAAGCGGCTCGTCGAACAGGAACACCTTCGGATTGCGCACGATGGCGCGGCCGATGGCGACGCGCTGGCGCTGGCCACCCGACATCGCCTTGGGCAGCCGGTCGAGATATTTGGTCAGCTGCAGGATCTCGGCGGCCTGGCGCACGCGGCGGTCGATCTCGGCCTTGTTCTCTTTGCCGATCTTCATCGAGAACGCCATGTTGTCGTAGACGGTCATGTGCGGGTACAGCGCGTAGGACTGGAACACCATGGCGATGCCCCGCTTCGACGGCGGCACGTCGTTCACCACTTCGCCGGCTATTCTGAGTTCGCCGGAGGTGATTTCCTCGAGCCCGGCGATCGACCTCAGCAATGTCGACTTGCCGCAGCCCGACGGGCCGACGAAGACGATGAACTCGCCCGACTTAATATCGAGGTCGATGCCGTGGAGAATGTTCAGATTGCCGTAGGACTTCTTCACTTGTCTTAGCGTGACATCGGCCATTGGTTTCCTCCAGTGATTGGAAATTCAGTCGAGACGCCCGAACCAGGCGCCGTAGCCGCCAAGCTCGATGGAACCGCTGCTCGCCTGCCCCGAAAATCCGTGCCCGGGCAGAGGTTGCAGCGATCGGCCGCCAAGGTCAACCTTGGCCCGCCCGGCTCCCAGATTGAAGACGCAGACGATCTGCTCGTTGCCTGCGCGGCGCGTGAAGGCGACGGTATCTCCCTCACTTTCGATGAAGGTGATGTCGCCCTTGGCCAGCGCCGGATGGGCACGCCGGAAGCTGAGAAAGCGCCGGTAGTGCTCGAGCAGCGAAGCCTCGTCGCCCTGCTGGACATTGACCGCTTGCGCCAAATGCTTGGCCGGCACCGGCAGCCAGGGTTTTGCCTGGGAGAAGCCGCCATTCTTGGCGCCGCCGTCCCACACCATCGGTGTGCGGCAGCCGTCGCGGCCCTTGAATTCAGGCCAGAAGCGGATGCCGTAGGGATCCTGCAAATCCTCGAACCGAAGGTCGGCCTCGCCGAGCCCAAGTTCCTCACCCTGATAGATGCAGACCGAACCGCGCAAGGACATCAGCAGCGCCGAGATGACCTTGAGGTAGGCGGTCGGGTCGGGCTCATTGGCGGCCCAGCGCGAGGCCGGGCGCATTACATCGTGGTTGGAGAAGGCCCAGCACGACCAGCCATCGCTGGCGACCTTGCCGAAGGATTCCAGCACCGAGCGGACCTTGCCCGCGCTGATCTTTTCCGGCGCCAGGAAATCGAAGGAGTAGCACATGTGCACGCGCTTGCCGCCGGCGGTGTAGGCGGCCACCACTTCAAGCCCACGCTGCGAATCGCCGACCTCGCCGACCGCTGCCGTTGCCGGATATTCATCGAGCAGGGCACGGAACCGTTCGAGGAAGCCGAGATTCTCGGGCCGGCTCTTGTCGTAGAGATGGTCCTGGTAGTTGTAGGGGTTGACCGCCGGCGCGGTCTGGTCGTTGCGCTCTTCCGGCGGCAGCGGCGGGTTGTTTTCCAAGCCCTGGCTGTGGAAGTAGAAATTGATGGTGTCGAGCCGGAAACCATCGACGCCGCGCTCCAGCCAGAAGCGGGTGACGTCGAGCAACGCGTCCTGGACTTCGTGGTTGTGGAAGTTGAGGTCGGGCTGCTCGGCCAGAAAATTGTGCATGTAATATTGCTGGCGGCTGGTGTCCCATTGCCAGGCCGAGCCGCCGAAGATCGACAGCCAGTTGTTGGGCGGCGTGCCGTCCGGCCTGGCGTCTGCCCAGACGTACCAGTCGGCTTTCGGGTTGCTGCGGCTCGACCGGCTTTCCTTGAACCAGGGATGATTGTCGGCGGTGTGCGACAGCACCTCGTCGATCATCACCTTCAAGCCCAACCTGTGTGCCTCGGCGGTCAGCGCGTCGAAGTCGGCCAACGTGCCGAACATCGGATCGACATCGCAGTAATCCGACACGTCATAGCCGAAATCCTTCATCGGCGACTTGAAGAACGGCGAAATCCAGATAGCGTCCGCGCCGAGTGCGGCGATGTAGGCGAGGCGGCCTATGATGCCCTTGAGATCGCCGATGCCGTCGCCGTTCGAGTCCTGGTAGCTGCGCGGATAGATCTGGTAGATCACCGCGCCCCGCCACCAGTCGCGATCGATGGCGAGGTCAGGCTTCGAGCTGGCCTTCAAAGCGGATTGCATCGTCTCAGCCTCCTTTCACCGAGCCGGCAAGCAGCCCGCGGACAAAATAGCGCTGCAGCGAGAAGAACACGATCAGCGGCACGATGATGGTCACGAAAGCCGATGTCGTCAGAATCTCCCAGTCGCCGCCGCGTGAGCCCAACAGCGCGTTGAGCTTGGCGGTCAGCACAATCTGGTCTGCCTCTGTGCCGAGGAAAACCATCGCCACCAGCAGATCGTTCCATACCCACAGGAACTGGAAGATGGCAAACGAAGCCAGCACCGGAAACGACAGCGGCAAGACGATCTTGACGAAGATCTCGAAATCGCTGGCGCCGTCGATGCGCGCCGATTCCATGATTTCGCGCGGCAGGCCGGCAATGTAGCTGCGCAGCAGGTAGATGGCGAAGGGCAGGCCGAAGCCGGTATGCGCCAGCCAGATGCCGAGATAGGTCTTCGACGGCATGCCGAAGAAAGCGCCGACGCCGTTGTAGAGTTTCAACAGCGGGATCAGCGACATCTGCAATGGCACCACCAGCAAGCCGATGATGACCGCGATCAGCAGCGCCCGGCCGGGAAACCGCATCCAGGCCAGCGCATAGGCGGCAAAGGCGGCGATCAGGATCGGGATGACGGTCGCCGGAATGGTGACGGTCAGGGAATTCATGAAAGACCGTCCGATGCCTTCGGAAAACAGCACGGTTTTGTAATTATCGGTGGTGAATTTCGGCGGCGCCGACGAAGCATAATAGACGCGCTGGCCGCGATCGCCTTCGAACGCTTTCGGGGACTGCATGACGAAGGTGCCGTCGGCATTGAGCTGCAAGGTCACGCCGTCGCCGAGATCGGCTGTGGTGCCGGCGGGATACTGCGTCGGTGCCGCCGATTTGACCCCGAAGGCGCTGATGTCGCGCTTGGCGCCGTCGCCAAAGATATTGCCCTCGAGCACGAACTTGCCGGCCTTCTCGACTTGCGCCGAGGCGGGCGGCAGCCGGCCGGCTTCGGTCTGGGTGGAACTGGCGAACGAGTTCCACCAGCCCGAGGCGATGATCTGGTTCTTGTCGCGCAGCGACGAGACCAGGATGCCGAGGGTCGGTATGGTCCAGATCGCGACGAAGATGAGCACGGCGATGTGGACGCCGAAGCGGCTGGCGAAGGAATTTCCGGTCGCGACGGCCATCTCAATGTCCTCCCGTCTCTTTGTTCGCCTGTCGGATGTTCCAGACCATGATCGGAATGACCGCAATCATGATGATGATGGCGATGGTGGCGCCGCGGCCGAAATCGCCGCCGCCGCGGAACATCCAGTCGAACATCAGATTGGCCAGCACCTGGCTGTTCCACTGGCCGTTGGTCATGGTCAGCACGATGTCGAACACTTTGAGCACCAGAATGGTGATCGTGGTCCAGACCACGGCGATGGTGCCCCAGATCTGCGGCACCATGATCTTCCAGAAGATCTGGAACGGATTGGCGCCGTCGATGACGGCGGCTTCCAGCGTTTCCTCGGGGATGCCGCGCAGGGCGGAAGACAGGATGACCATGGCAAAGCCGGTCTGGATCCAGATCAGGATGATCATCAGGAAGAAATTGTTCCAGAACGGCAGCGATATCCAGACCTGCGGCTGGCCGCCGAAATGCTGGATGATGGCGTTGAGGATGCCGATCTGCGTCTGGCCCTCGCCCCGATACTCGTAGATGAATTTCCAGATCACGCTGGCGCCGACGAAGGAGATCGCCAGCGGCAGGAAGATCAGGCTCTTGGCGATCGTGCCCCACCAGATCTTGTCCGTAAGCACGGCGATGATCAGCCCGAGGAAGGTGCAGGCGGCCGGCACCACCGCCAGCCAGACGATGTTGTTGAGGATCGAGTTGCGGAACTCGCGGTCGCCGAACGCCCATTCATAGTTCGCCAGGCCGACGAAATTGATGCCGCCGCGATCGAGGAACGACAGCCGCAGCGTCTCGACCACCGGATAGATCAGGTAGATGGTGAGGATGATCATCGCCGGGCCGACGAACAGCCATGGGCGGACCAACCCTTGCCGGCGTAGATTGTCGATGGCCGCGGCACCGGCGACGCCGCGTGATGGGAATATCAGGTCGACCAGTTTGTTGGCGCCCCAGAAATAGGCGACGCAACCGCCGACGCCGACGATGATGACGAATATGGCCGAGAAAATCTGAGCCGCCATGGGTCCCTCTCCCCCTGCGCATGACCCGACAAGGAATGACCTTGGTGACGGGGACCAGGCGCCGATTCAGTTGTTTGGAGCGCGTCATCGGCGGCTTGCGCACATTGCCGATCGCGCTTCATGTCAATGCGCTCATGACGAAAGGCTGCGGCACGGGCCGCCGTCGGATCCGGGCCGGTACGGTCCGGATCCAGTGCGAGAATGGTTGGTCGTCTACGTGCCAGCCGTCTACTTGATGGCGTCCCAGCTCTTCTGGATGTCGGTGGCGACGTCCTGCGCCGACTTGCCGCCGACCAGGTCGATCATGCCGGTCCAGAAGGCGCCGGCGCCGATCTTGCCCGGCATCAGGTCGGAACCGTCGAAGCGGAAAGTCGAGGCATTGGCGAGGATTTCGCCCTGTTTCTTCAGCGCGTCGCTGGCATAGGCATCCTTGTTGACCGACTTGAGCGGCGTCACGAAGCCGCCTTCGGCCATCCAGATCTCGTGGGCGAGCGGCATCTTCAGGAATTCGATGAATGCGCGCGCGCTCTTGCTGTCCTTGGTGATCATCGCCAGCGTGCCGGCGCCGAGCACGGGCGTGCCCAGTTCAGGCTTGGCGGCATAGGGCGGGAAGTAGAAGAAGTCCGCGTCCTGGCCGACCTTGGTGCCTTCCGGGAAGAAGGTCGGAATGAACGATGCCTGGTGGTGCAGGTAGCATTTCGGCGGCACCGAAAAGAGGCCCTTCGGGCTGTCGCGGAAGTCGGTCGCCGCAACCGCCTTGGCGCCGCCGTCGACCATCTTGTCGTCGGTCGCGATCTTGCCGAAAATGTCGATGGCGTTGACCACCGCCGGATCGTTGAACGGGATCTCGTTCTTCACCCATTTGTCGTAGACCTCCGGAGGCTGGGTGCGCAGCATCAGGTCTTCGACCCAGTCGGTTGCCGGCCAGCCGGTGGCACCGCCGGAGCCGAGGCCGATGCACCACGGCTTGCCGCCATCGGCGATGATCTTCTTTTCGAGATCGGCGAGTTCTTCCTGGGTCTTCGGCACCTTGTAGCCGGCTTCCTCGAAATTATCCGGCGAGTACCAGACCAGCGACTTCACGTCGGCCTTGTAGGGGAAGGCGAAGAAGCCCGGCTTGCCGTCCTTGTCCTTGAAGGTGCCGAGATCGACCCATGACTGGCCGGCGCCGTAATTGTCCTTGACCCATTTGGCGGTGTCGTCACCGAGCGGCGTCAAAAGGCCCTTCGACGCCAGGTCCTGGATGAGGCCCGGCTGCGGCAGCACGGCGATGTTGGGCGGGCTGCCGGCCTGCGTGTCGATGACGATCTGCTGCTCGTAATTCTCCGAGGAGGAGTATTTGATCTCGACGCCGGTGGCTTCCGAGAAATAGTCGAGAACGCCGCGCACCAGGCCTTCGTCCTCGCCGCGCCACGGTCCGAAGATCGACAGCGTTTCACCCTTGAGGTCGACTTTCTTGAGCTCTTCGTAGTTCGCCCAGTTGAAGCGCTTGTCTTCGCCGGGCTTGAACTTCAGTTCGGCCTGCGCGGGCGCGTTCAGGGCGAACGTGGCAAACGCAGCACCCAGCAAAAGCATTTTCTTCATCGGTATTCCTCCCAGTGGGTCTCACACACCGGACGGACCCTCCATTCCGCCCGCCGACGCCGCAGGACTGTGACTCAGTCGGAAAGGAACCGCAACCTTTCGAAGAGTCTTCCAAAGCGCTTTGGCTTTTTCGATCACGCCATTGAATCGCGGGGAAGTCAAGGGGCTGGCGAATCAATCGATTTAGGTTCGCGCATTTGCGCCCAAAAAGTGCGTCGCAGCACGCTATTATGGC
>NZ_RZPW01000343.1:0-6306 GCF_003998455.1 Mesorhizobium sp. M7A.F.Ca.CA.001.08.2.1
GCTCAAGCAGGTGCTCCACAAGATGTACCTGATCCGCCGCTTCGAAGAGGGCGCGGAAGAGTGCTACACGCGCGGTCTCATCCACGGCACCATGCATTTGTCGATCGGCCAGGAAGCCAGCGCCATGGGCATCTGCATGCCGCTTGCCGAGGATGACCAGATCACCTCGACGCATCGCGGCCATGGCCACTGCATTGCCAAGGGCGCCGAGGTCAAGCGCATGTTCGCCGAGTTCTTCGGTAAGACCACAGGCTATTGCAAGGGCCGTGGCGGCTCGATGCACATCGCCGATGTCGGGAAGGGCAATCTCGGCGCCAATGGCATCGTTGGTGGCGGCATTCCGATCGCGGTCGGTGCGGCGCTTTCCTCCAAGATGATGAAGACCGGCAAGGTCGTGGTCTCCTTCTTCGGCGATGGCGCCAACAATGAAGGCGCTTTCCACGAGGCGCTCAACATGGCGGCGGTCTGGAAGCTGCCTGTCATTTTCGTCTGCGAGAACAATGGCTACGGCATGTCGACATCGACAGCCCGCTCGACCGCGGTCAAGAACATCGCCGAGCGCGCCGCCGCCTATTCGATGCCGGGCGTCATCGTCAACGGCAACATCTTCTCCGAGGTCGCCGAGGCGTCTCATCAGGCTGTTGCCCGAGCCCGCGCCGGCGAGGGGCCGACGCTGATCGAGTCCAAGACCTACCGCCATCGCGGCCATTCCAAGAGCGACCGCAACCGCTATCGCACCAAGGAAGAGATCGAGGACTGGATGTCGAACCGCGATCCGATCACCCTGTTCGAAAGCGAGCTCAGGGAATTCGGCTTCATCGACGACAAGGGCATCGAGGCCATTCGCGATGCCGTGGCGCAAGAGATCGCCGAGGGCATCGAGTTCGCCAAGGCGAGCCCTTCGCCCGATATCAGCGAGACGGGAAATTACGTGTATACGGAGCAGGTGTGATGGACGCGATGGTGCGTGAACTGAGCTACGCCCAGGCGATCCAGGAAGCCATGGCGATCGCCATGGACATGGACGAACGCGTTTTCCTGATGGGCGAGGATATCGGCGTCTATGGCGGCGCCTTCCAGGTCACCGGCGACCTGGTCGAACGTTACGGCGCTGACCGCGTCATCGACACGCCGATTTCGGAACTGGGCGGCGCGGGCGTCGCGGTGGGCGCTGCCCTCACCGGCATGCGGCCGATCTTCGAGTTCCAGTTTTCCGATTTCGCCACGCTTGCCATGGAGCAGATCGTCAACCAGGCGGCCAAGATGCGCTTCATGCTGGGCGGCGAGGTTTCGGTTCCCGTGGTGATGCGCTTTCCCGCCGGTTCCGGCACCGGTGCGGCGGCTCAGCACAGCCAGAGCCTCGAAGCCTGGCTCGGCCATGTGCCGGGTCTGAAAGTCATCCAGCCGGCGACCCCCTATGATGCCAAGGGCATGCTTTTGGCGGCGGTCGCCGATCCCGATCCAGTCATGATCTTCGAGCACAAGGTGCTCTACAAGATGAAGGGCCCGGTGCCCGAAGGCTATTACACCGTGCCGATCGGCAAGGCCGATATCCGCCGCGAGGGCCGGGATCTCACCATCGTCGCCACCTCGATCATGGTGCAGAAGGCGCTCGACGCGGCGGCCGTGCTGGAGAGCGAAGGCATCGACGTCGAAGTCGTCGATCTCCGGACCATCCGGCCGATGGACAAGCAGACCGTCATCGACAGCGTCAAGAAGACGTCGCGGCTGCTATGCGTCTACGAAGCGGTCAAGACGCTGGGCATCGGCGCCGAGGTCAGCGCCATGATCGCCGAGAGCGAAGCGTTCGACTATCTCGACGCGCCGATCGTGCGGCTGGGCGGCGCCGAAACGCCGATCCCCTACAATCCGGAACTCGAGAAGGCGACGGTGCCGCAAATTCCGGACATCATCACCGCCGCGCGCGACCTCGTGAAAGGGGTCCGCTAGCCCATGCCGACCGAAGTCATTCTTCCCAAGGTCGACATGGACATGGCGACCGGACAGATCTCGCGCTGGTTTGCCGAGGAGGGCGCGCACGTCAAGAAGGGCGATGTGCTGTTCGAGATCGAGACCGACAAGGCGGCGATGGAAATCGATGCGCCGGCCAGCGGCGTGCTGCGCGATGTCACCGGCAAAGAGGGTGTCGATATTGCGGTCGGCGCTGCCGTGGCGTGGATCTATGCCGACGGTGAGGCCTATGGGGCTGATGCTGCTGCGGCAAAGGAGGACTTCGCGCCAATCTCCACACCCGCGGGGGAGATGTCGACGAAGTCGACAGAGGGGGGCGTTGTCGCGCCAACGTCTCATTCTGTCACGCACCCCTCTGCCCTGCCCTCTTTGCCGCCACTTGGCATCTCCCCCACAAGGGCGGAGATCGGCCAGTCGCCATCGGCCGGCCGTGCAACACCGCTTGCCCGGCGCCTGGCCCGTGAGGCCGGCCTGAACCTCTCGACCGTATCTGGCACCGGCCCGTATGGCCGGGTGGTGAGGGCCGATGTCGACGCGGCCATTGCCGGTGGCGGCGCCCAGACGGCGCCTGCCGCCAAGGCTCCGGCTGGCGTGCCGGCTGCTGCTCCTGCCGCACCGGTAAAGGCGATGTCGGACGATCAGGTCCTGAAACTGTTCGAACAGGGCTCCTACGACCTCGTCCCGCATGACAATATGCGCAAGACCATTGCGCGCCGCCTGGTCGAGGCCAAGACCACCATTCCGCATTTCTACCTGACGCTCGACTGCGAGCTCGATGCGCTGCTGGCGCTGCGCACGCAGATCAATGCGGCAGCCCCGGTGAAGAAGACCGACAAGGGTGATGCTCCGGCCTACAAGCTGTCGGTCAACGATATGGTGATCAAGGCGATGGCCATGGCGCTGAAGGCGGTGCCCGATGCCAATGCCTCGTGGACCGAAAGCGCCATGGTCAAGCACAGGCACGCCGATGTCGGCGTTGCCGTGTCGATCCCCGGCGGGCTGATCACACCGATCATCCGCAAAGCCGACGAAAAGACGCTGTCCACCATCTCCAACGAGATGAAGGATCTGGCCAGTCGGGCCCGCAGCCGCAAGCTGAAGCCGGAAGAGTATCAGGGTGGCACCACGGCGGTGTCCAATCTCGGCATGTTCGGCATCAAGGATTTTGCCGCGGTCATCAACCCGCCGCACGCGACCATCCTGGCGGTCGGCGCCGGCGAGGAGCGGGCAGTGGTCAAGAACGGCGAGATCAGAATAGCCACCGTGATGTCGGTGACGCTGTCGACCGACCACCGCGCCGTGGACGGTGCGCTGGGTGCCGAACTGCTGGTCGCCTTCAAGCGGCTGATCGAAAACCCGATGGGCATGCTGGTTTAGGGAAGCGAGAGGGCGGTGCGGATAGTCTTCACCAGCCTCTTCGCTTTCATCATTTCCGGATTCGCCACCGGACTGGCTGCTCGGAAACGGGCGGTCACAACCCATGGATGGCGGGTGAAGCGTGGGTTGATCGACGCACAGGTGGGCGCATGAAGACGGTTCTTTGTTACGGCGACTCGCTGACCTGGGGCTACAATGCCGAAGGTGGCCGCCATGCGCTGGAAGACCGCTGGCCAAGCGTGCTGCAGGCCGGGCTCGATGGTGGCGTCGAAGTTATCGCCGAAGGCCTCAATGGCCGTACCACCGCCTTCGACGACCACCTGGCCGGTGCTGATCGCAACGGCGCCAGGCTGCTGCCAACGGTGCTGACAACCCATGCGCCGATCGACCTGATTGTCATCATGCTCGGCGCCAACGACATGAAGCCGTGGATCCACGGCAATCCCGTCGCGGCCAAGCAGGGTATCCAGCGGCTGATCGACATCGTGCGCGGTCACGATTATCCGTTCGACTGGCCGGCGCCGCAGATCCTGATTGTTTCGCCGCCTGTCGTCAGTCGCACCGAAAATGCCGAGTTCAAGGAAATGTTTGCCGGCGGCGACGACGCCTCGAAGTTTTTGGCACCGCAATATGCCGCGCTCGCCGATGAGGCCGGCTGCGGCTTCTTCGACGCCGGCAGCGTGGCGCAAACCACACCTCTCGACGGTGTTCATCTTGACGCCGAAAATACGCGAAACATCGGCGAGGCGCTGACACCAGTCGTGCGCGTCATGCTGGAATTGTGAAGGAGAAAACCCGTGGCTGAGAACTATGACGTCATCATCATCGGCTCCGGTCCCGGCGGCTATGTCACCGCGGTGCGTTCCGCGCAGCTCGGCTTCAAGACGGCGATCGTCGAGCGCGAGCATCTCGGCGGCATTTGCCTTAACTGGGGCTGCATCCCGACCAAGGCGCTGCTGCGCTCGGCCGAGATCATGCAGTATTCGGATCACCTGAAGGATTACGGGCTGAAGCTCGACGGCAAGGTCAGCGTGGACACATCGGCCGTCGTTGACCGCTCGCGCAAGGTGTCGCTGCGGCTCAATGGCGGCGTTGCCTTCCTGATGAAGAAGAACAAGGTCGACGTCATCTGGGGCGAGGCCAAGCTTTCGAAGGCGGGCGAGATCGTCGTGTCCAAGACGGCCAAGAAGCCGATGGAGCCACAGCCGCCGGTGCCGAAAGGCGTCAAGGGCGAGGGCACCTATACCGCCAAGCACATCATCCTGGCGACCGGCGCCCGGCCACGCGCGCTGCCCGGCATCGAGCCGGACGGAAAGCTGATCTGGACCTATTTCGAGGCCATGGTGCCGAAGGAGATGCCGAAGTCGTTGCTCGTCATGGGGTCGGGCGCCATCGGCATCGAATTCGCCTCCTTCTACCGCACAATGGGCGCCGAGGTGACGGTGGTCGAATTGCTGCCGGCGGTGATGCCGGTCGAGGACGCCGAAGTCTCGAAGTTCGCGCAGAAGCAGTTCGAGAAGCAAGGCATGAAGATCATCCTCGAAGCCAAGGTGACCAAGGTCGAGAAGGGCACGAACTCGGTCACCGCGCATGTCGAGATGAAGGACGGCAAGGTCGAGAAGATCACCGCCGACCGCATGATCTCGGCCGTCGGCGTGCAGGGCAACATCGAGGGCCTCGGACTCGAGGCGCTTGGCGTGAAGACCGAACGCGGCTGCGTCGTCATCGATGGTTACGGCAAGACCAATGTGCCGGGTATCTACGCCATCGGCGATGTCGCCGGCCCGCCGATGCTCGCCCACAAGGCCGAACATGAGGGTGTCGTGTGCATCGAGAAGATCGCTGATTTTCCTGGCGTACATGCCACCGACAAGCTGAAGATTCCGGGCTGCACCTACTGCAATCCGCAGGTCGCCTCGGTTGGCCTGACCGAAGCTAAGGCCAAGGCAGAGGGCTGGGATATCCGGGTCGGGCGCTTCCAGTTCGCCGCCAATGGCAAGGCGATCGCGCTCGGTGAGGATCAGGGCTTCATCAAGACCATCTTCGACAAGAAGACCGGTCAATTGCTCGGCGCCCACATGGTCGGCGCCGAAGTGACCGAACTGATCCAGGGCTTTGTCGTGGCGATGAACCTGGAGACGACCGAGGAAGAGCTGATGCACACCATCTTCCCGCACCCGACGCTGTCGGAGATGATGAAGGAAAGCGTGCTCGACGCCTATGGCCGCGCGCTCAACGCGTGATAGATTGAAAGCGCTGCTACAGATGGAACCCGGCGGCAAGGTACATCGTTTGCGGATGCACTTTCATCCATCACACAAGGAGAAGGCATATGCACCTGAATGGCGTCGGCTGGATAGCAGCCATCATTATCGGCGGCCTGGCAGGCTGGTTCGCCGAAATGTTCATGAAGAGCAACACCGGCATCTTCATGAACATCGTTATGGGCATCGTCGGCGCGATCGTACTGAACGCCATTCTGCAGGCTCTCAATTTTGGCCCGTTCGGCGTCGGCTGGATTGCCTATCTGATCACCGGCTTTATCGGTGCCTGCCTGCTGATCTGGGCGGGACGCCTGGTGCGCCGCTGACATCCCTGAAGAGCTGCCATGCGAAAAAGGCTGTTGCGGCATGCGCCGCAGCGGCCTTTTTCTTTGCGCCGAAAAGTCCTAGATGACGTTATGACAACGAACGCCTGACTGGCGCTCGCCAATGAACCAGGTTTCCCGATGGTCACTGTCCTCGATACGATCGCCAACGCACCGCGCCTGCGGCATCCGGAAAAGGCGCACAAGCCTGATCAGGATGTCCTGCGCAAGCCCGACTGGATACGCGTCAAGGCGCCGATGTCGAAGGGCTATGCCGAAACGCGCGAAATCGTGAAGTCGCACAAGCTGGTGACGGTCTGCGACGAGGCCGGCTGCCCCAACATCGGCGAGTGCTGGGAAAAGAAGCACGC
>NZ_RZPW01000344.1:0-6304 GCF_003998455.1 Mesorhizobium sp. M7A.F.Ca.CA.001.08.2.1
CCGCTGCATCGTGTCCGAACCGTTCGACCGCGAGGGCGGCGACTGGCAGGCGATCCCGCCGGCGAGTTTTGTCACGATCAGCGGCGATGACATCAGAATTCGCCCGTTTGCTCCGGCGGCGGCGAAGTTCGCGCTGGTGGGGTAGCTGCAAACTGCGGCAACGTCGCGGGACAGCGCCCCCTCTGGCCTGCCGGACATCTCCCCCCACAAAGTGGGGAGATTGGCTATTTGCGTGGCCTTCGCCAATCGCCAAGGTTGCTGGAACGAGCCAAACCTGCCGATCTCCCCACTCGTGGGAGAGATGGCCGGCAGGCCAGAGGGGGGCGCCGTAGAGTGCCGACATCAAAGACTATCGGCACAATTTCAATCAAACGCGGCCAACCCTCGAATGCTCCACTCCACTTGAAGTATGCCGTGGATGCTGCCGGCCTATGGCGCTGTCTTCAACCACAGCGGCCATCCAGCCATTTCCATCCCCTGAGGACAGGACAGCACCGGCCTGCCGATCGGCCCGCAACTGGTCGGCAAACGCTGGTCGGAGTCACGACTGCTCGGCAGCGCCAGGGTAATCGAACCACTCACCGGCGGCTTTCGCCGTCCGCCTGCCTATTGAGCGAAGCGCGACAATCCATAAGGGGCAAGTAAGGGGTCGCGCTCGCCGTCGAGAATTTCCCTTGTGGCGAACAGGCCGACGGCCGGCGCCAGCGTGATGCCGGAATGCATGACGGCGACATAGACACCGTCCATGCCCTCAGCGCGGCCGACGATTGGAAAGCCATCGATCGGCGTCGGCCGGTAGCCGACCGTGTGGAAATCGAGTTCCAACCCGTCGCTGTCGCGCAGCATGGCTTTCATGGCCGCAAACAGCGCGTGGGCGGTGGCTTCGGCATCCATGCCCGGGTCGGCGCCGCCAAAATCCGAGCCGGCGATGATGCGACCTTCCGCTGTCTGGCGCATGTGCAGCCGCTCGGCCAGCACCAGCCCGTTGAGCCGCTTTTCGGTGGGCCGCGAATGGACGATCAGGCCGGGCGGCGTTTCGATCGGCAGGTTGATCCCGGCGGTCGCGGCGATCTCCGGCGAGCCGACGCCAGCCGCGATCACCACCTCGTCTGATGCAATCAATCCATGCGATGTGTCGACACCGGTGATCCTGCCGCCGGTCTGGACCAGGGCCGTCACCGTGCTGGAGATGATCTTCGCGCCATGTCGCTCCGCGTCCGCCAACAGCGCGCGCGTGGCAGTCACCGGTTCGGCGACGCCTTCCTCAGCCACATACAGGGCAAAATCCGGAAGCTCGGTGAGATTGGGCTCGATGCGCGCAGCACCGGCGCGGTCGACTTGGCTGATACCATAGCCCCAGGCGGAATGTTCCGTGGCGTAGGCTTCCATGTCGGCCACCGGCAAATCCCAGCACAGGCCGCCGCACCAGCTCAGCGGTAGGCCGGGAAGGTCCCGCGCCAGCCGCGTCCACTCTGCCATCGCGCGGGTGCGCAGCCGGAAATACGGCTCCGGATTGCCCCAGCTGGCATTGATCCAGGCGAACGAGTTCGGCGTCGCCACCCCTCCGGCAGCACTGTCGGCAATCACCGTCACTTGCGCACCCGCTCTGCTCAGATGCCACGCGATGGAGGCGCCGATGATGCCGGCGCCGATGACGATCACTTGTTTCGCCGCAGTCATGCTTGCTCCTCTGCCTCGTCATCCCGAGGGATGTTCATCCAGTGCCACCCCGGCAGCCGCTTGCCAACATCGCGCAGCGCAAAATATGCGGCAATGCACTGGCCGGAGCCACAGCACGGCTGAGCTGTATGCTCGGATGGTGAGGCGGCGATCAGCAGAGTCCGAGCCGCCGGACCGGTCGACAGGCCGGCACTGCGCTGCTAGAAGCCCGGCCTGTCACACGGAAATCCCAGAGAATGCCCGAAGCAATAGAAGAAGAAGTGGCGCGCCGCCGCACCTTCGCGATCATCGCGCACCCGGACGCCGGCAAGACCACGCTCACCGAAAAGCTGCTGCTGTTCGGCGGCGCCATCCAGCTTGCCGGCGAGGTCAAGGCCAAGAAGGACAAGATCCAGACGCGGTCGGACTGGATGAAGATCGAGCGTGAGCGCGGCATTTCGGTCGTCACTTCGGTGATGACCTTCGAGTATGAGGACAATGTCTTCAACCTGCTCGACACGCCCGGCCACGAGGATTTCGCAGACGACACCTATCGCACGCTATCGGCGGTCGACTCGGCCGTCATGGTCATCGATGCCGCCAAGGGCATCGAGCCGCGCACGCTGAAGCTTTTCGAAGTCTGCCGGCTACGCGACATCCCGATCATCACCTTCGTCAACAAGATGGATCGCGAAAGCCGCGATCCGTTCGAGATCCTCGATGAGATCGAGCAGAAGCTGGCGCTGGATACGGCGCCGATCACCTGGCCGATCGGCCGGGGCAAGAATTTTTCCGGCACCTACCATCTGGCGCTGAACGCCGTGCGCAGGGGCGACGACGAGAAGGAGCGCACGCCGGTCAACGGTCCCGATTCCAACCGCGTCGCCGGCCTTTTGCCGGAGAACGAGCGCGAGGCCTTCATCGAGGAGCTGGAGCTGGCGCGGGAAGCGTGCAGACCCCTTGATATAGAAGCCTTCCGCGAGGGTCACCTGACGCCGGTCTATTTCGGCTCGGCGCTGCGCAATTATGGCGTGCGCGACCTGATCGAGGCGCTCGGCGCTTTTGGACCGCCGCCGCGTGCTCAAGAGGCCGACACCCGCAAGGTCGAGGCGACCGAAGAGAAGATGACGTCCTTCGTCTTCAAGATCCAGGCCAACATGGATCCCAACCACCGCGACCGCATAGCCTTCGTCCGCGTCTGTTCGGGCAAGCTCGAGCGCGGCATGAAGGCCAAGCTGGTACGCACGGGAAAACCGATGTCGCTGTCGGCGCCGCAGTTCTTCTTTGCCCGCACACGCGTCACCGCCGACGAGGCCTTTGCCGGCGACGTCGTCGGCATTCCCAACCACGGCACGCTGCGTATTGGCGATACGCTGACCGAGGGCGAGGAAATCCTGTTCCGCGGCGTTCCGAATTTCGCCCCGGAAATCCTGCGCCGTGTCCGCCTCGGCGACGCGATGAAGGCCAAAAAGCTAAAGGAAGCGCTGCACCAGATGGCAGAGGAGGGCGTCGTGCAGCTGTTTTCGCCCGAGGACGGCTCACCGGCCATCGTCGGTGTCGTCGGCGCGCTGCAACTCGACGTCTTGAAGGAACGGCTGAACTTCGAATACACCCTGCCGGTCGAATTCGAGATGTCGCGCTTTTCCGTGTGCCGCTGGATCTCGGCCGACGACAAGGCCGAGGTCCTGCGTTTCATCGAGGCGCATCGCGGCGACATCGCCCGCGACCTCGACAACGATCCGGTGTTCCTCGCCCAGCACGCCTTCTCGCTGAACTACGAAGCGGAGCGCTGGAAAGCGATCAAGTTTGCCACGATCAAGGACTATCAGGTCCGCGACAGAGCGGCGTAAGTCGCGCTTTTTCCTTCTCCCCGTTCACGGGGAGAAGGTGCCCGAAGGGCGGATGAGGGGCGGCGCGACCCTCGACTATCCTCTGGCAGCTTCCTCGATCTTGGCGATGTCGATCTTGCTCATCTGCATCATCGCCGACATCACGCGGCCGGCCTTGGCCCGGTCCGGATCCAGGAGCAGGCGCGGCAGCTGCTCCGGCACAACCTGCCAGGAGACGCCGAATTTATCCTTCAGCCAGCTGCATTGCGATGGTTGGCCGCCACCTTCGATGAGCTTGTCCCAGAAGTAATCCACCTCTTCCTGCGTCTTGCAGTCGATCGACTGCGACATCGCTTCGCTGTGCTTGAACTGCGGTCCACCATTGAGCGCCTGGAACTGCACGCCGTCGAGTTCGAACGTGGTCACCAACACCTTGCCTGCATCGGCGTGGCCTTCGGGCCAACGCATCACGCTCAGCACCTTGGAATTCTTGAAGATGGAGACGTAGAAGTTCATGGCCTCTTCGGCCTGGCCGTCGAACCACAGGCAGGTGGTGATCTTTTGCATGTCGTGCTCCTCGGATTGCTCTTTTGGTGTTACAGGGAAAACGGCCGACTCCGAGAATGGTGCCGTTGCCTCGCCGTTTGCCCAAGGACGGCCGCGCGCGGTGCAATCCGACACCAGGATGCATTTTTTTGTAAGATCCGATTCTTGGAGGAATCTGGCGCATTGCAAAATTGTGGCCAGACCATACTTGCGCGTCTATAACGCCTGCGGTCCGAATTCAGCTCCGCCGCGCCAACCCCTGGGCTGCGGCCAGCCACCAAGGAAAAAACATGCCTGCCTATCGTTCCCGCACCACCACCCATGGCCGCAACATGGCCGGCGCTCGCGGCCTCTGGCGCGCCACCGGCATGAAGGACTCGGATTTCGGCAAGCCGATCATTGCGGTGGTCAACTCCTTCACCCAGTTCGTGCCGGGCCATGTCCATCTGAAGGATCTCGGCCAATTGGTCGCGCGCGAGATCGAAAAGGCCGGCGGCGTTGCCAAGGAATTCAACACCATCGCCGTCGATGACGGCATCGCCATGGGCCATGACGGCATGCTCTATTCGCTCCCGTCGCGCGAGCTGATCGCCGATTCCGTCGAATACATGGTCAACGCGCATTGCGCCGACGCCATGGTCTGCATCTCCAATTGCGACAAGATCACGCCCGGCATGCTGATGGCCTCGTTGCGCCTCAACATCCCGACCGTCTTCGTCTCCGGCGGTCCGATGGAAGCCGGCAAGGTGGTGCTCGCCGGCAAGACGCAGGCGCTCGACCTGGTCGATGCCATGGTCGCGGCCGCCGACGACAAGATCTCCGATGAGGACGTCAAGGTCATCGAGCGCTCGGCCTGCCCGACCTGCGGCTCCTGCTCGGGCATGTTCACCGCCAATTCGATGAATTGTTTGACCGAGGCGCTTGGCCTGTCGCTGCCCGGCAACGGCTCGACATTGGCGACGCATGCCGACCGCAAGCGTCTGTTCGTCGAGGCCGGCCACCTGATCGTCGATCTCGCCCAGCGCTATTACGAGCAGGACGACGAAACCGCACTGCCGCGCAACATCGCCTCGAAGGGCGCTTTCGAGAACGCCATGACGCTCGACATCGCCATGGGCGGTTCGACCAACACCGTGTTGCATATCCTGGCTGCGGCGCATGAGGGCGAGATCGATTTCGATCAGGACGACATCGACGCGCTGTCGCGCAAGGTGCCGGTGCTGTGCAAGGTGGCGCCCGCCAAGTCCGACGTCCACATGGAAGACGTCCACCGCGCCGGCGGCATCATGGCCATCCTCGGCCAGCTCGACAATGCCGGCCTGCTCAACCGCGACCTGCCGACGGTGCATACGTCAACCCTGGGCGAAGCGCTCGACCATTGGGATATTTCCCGCACGACCAGCCAGAGCGTGCGCGATTTCTTCCTCGCCGCCCCTGGCGGCGTGCCGACACAGGTCGCCTTCAGCCAGGAGCGCCGCTGGGACGAGCTCGATCTCGACCGCGAGAAAGGCGTTATCCGCTCGACCGAACATCCCTTTTCCAAGGATGGCGGCCTTGCCGTGCTGAAGGGCAATCTGGCGCTCGACGGCTGCATCGTGAAGACGGCGGGCGTCGATGAATCGATCCTGAAATTCACCGGCCCGGCCCGCGTGTTCGAAAGCCAGGATTCCAGCGTCAAGGCGATCCTGTCCAATGAGATCAAGGCCGGCGATGTCGTCGTCATCCGCTATGAAGGACCGCGCGGCGGCCCCGGCATGCAGGAAATGCTCTACCCGACAAGCTATCTGAAGTCGAAGGGCCTCGGCAAGGCCTGCGCTCTGGTCACTGACGGCCGCTTCTCCGGCGGCACCTCGGGCCTGTCGATCGGCCATGCGTCGCCGGAAGCTGCCGAAGGCGGTTTGATCGGACTGGTGCAGGAGGGCGATACGATCGAGATCGACATCCCGAACCGCAGCATCCGCCTGGCTGTCGATGAGGCGGAACTCGTTGCGCGACGGGCGGCGATGGAAGCCAAGGGCGCCCTGGCCTGGAAGCCGGAAGAAAAGCGCAAGCGCAAGGTGACGACCGCCTTGCGCGCCTATGCCGCCATGGCCACCAGCGCGGCCAAGGGCGCGGTGAGGTTTGTGCCGGAGTGAGGTTTCTTCCTTCTCCCCTGTGGGCTAGCGTGCGCACACATTTGCTTCGTGCTGTGGTCAAGCGTGAAGAAGCGACGCCGGAAAATGGCTTGAAGTGTTTGAATCGCATGTGATTCTGTAGCTGCCATTGTTCTG
>NZ_RZPW01000345.1:0-6300 GCF_003998455.1 Mesorhizobium sp. M7A.F.Ca.CA.001.08.2.1
GGCGACCAGCGCATTGTTGGTGGCCGGCGCGCGGCCGGACGACCAGGTTTCCTCGCCAAGCCCGAAGGCGCAGAAGCTGGCCGCTGTCGCCGTGCCGGAGCCATTGGACGAACCCGATGCGAAGGCGGCGGTGAGATAATCGCCATTGTACGGACTTTCGGCGCGGCCATAGACGCCGCGCTGCATGCCGCCATTGGCCATTGGCGGCATGTTGGTCAGCCCGATCAGCACCGCACCGCCGGCGCGCAGCCGGGCTATGGTGAAGGCATCCTCATTGGCAATGAGATGCTCGAAGGCCGGCGAGCCGGCGGCCACCGTCAGGCCTGCAACCTTGTAGCTGTCCTTGGCGGTGTAGGGGATGCCGTCGAGCGGTCCGAGCACGGCGCCGTTGCGGCGCCGCTGGTCGGAGGCCGCCGCCTGCTCAAACATGTCAGGGTTGAGCACTGGGACGGCATTGAGGCTGATGCCGTGCCGGTCGAAATGCGCGATGCGCCTGAGATACGCCCCGACCAGTTCGACGCTGGTGACGGTGCCGTGATCGAGCGCGCGGCGCAGTTGGTCGATCGTCGCTTCGAGGAGGTGAAGGCTGGCGTCGGTCATCACGGATCCCACATTTCCACGCACCATGGATGAGCGAGGCCGCAGGCTTCGGCAAGAGCCTATCGCGGTCTTCTCGGAACTTTTGTCCGGCTGGCGGTTTTGGATGTATGGTGCGATTCCGGAATGGCCAGAAGGGTGTGCCGATGACCACGAAATGCGTTGCGATCCTAGCTCTCGCGGTTGCTACGGGCGCGAGTCTTTGCGCCCCGGCCTTGGCTGGCGACCGGCATTACGACCGCCGGGTCCACTCCGAACGCTACGTTCCCGCCGAAGGCGATCTCATCGATATCCTGTTCGGCGGCCCGCACTACTACGATCAGCAGTTGGTGACGACGGCGGCTGGCGCGTGCTCCTACCATCGCGTTGGACCCGACGCGAATGCATTGAACAAGATCAACGATCATCACTGCGGGAAATAAGGCAGTAGGGCAGTAGGGCAGTAGGGAGCGCCTCAACGCTGGCCGCTCTCCTTCATACGCTCGATGATTTCGGCCATCAGCGCCAGGTCGCGGCGGGAATCGGCGAGGTCGGTCAGCGGCTTTGTTCCTTCGGCGATGTGGCGGTGGAAAATCTCGAGTTCATTCGAGAAAGCAGCGCCGTAGAGAGGGCCGAAGGCTTTCGTCACCGGGCCGAGCGGGCCGGCATCGGTGACCTCCAGCCGCGTCGGCAGGCTGCGGATGTAGGGCGTGTCGTAGATGATGCGCACGCGCCTGGTGTTGGAGCGCACCTCGATCATTGCGTCGAACAGGCCGAGATCGTCGACCACCGCGTCGTAGAGACAAGCGAAATGGCCGTAGTCGAAGGTGACCGATGTGTTGGCGCCGCCATTGGTGCGGTGCGCGGCCAGCACGCGCGCCGGCTCGCCGATCAGCCCGCGCATCGCTGAAATGTGGTGCGAGGAAAGCGCCGTCAGCCCGCGATAGGCGCGCACCAGGTCGGCCGGCGCGTCGGCACCGACGATTTCGCGGATCAGCGCGTCGCGCTCCTTGGCGCCACGCGCCAGCAGGGCCGGGTCTATGTCGTTGGGATAGAGGACGTTCTGGCTCTTCTTGAGGAAATGCCGGCCCTCCGAGATCAGGTCGAAGATGCGGACATGGGTGATGTCGGCGAAGGCCGGCAGCTCGTCCCTGGCGGCCAGATATGCCGGCGCGTAGCGGCGCATATAGCCAACGAACAGGGTCTTGTCGTAGTCCGGCATCAGCGCCAGCAGATCGTCGATCTCGCGCACCGTCAGACAGGCGGGCTTTTCCAGCAGGATGTGCTTGTTGGCGGCAATCGCCGCGTGCACGAAGCGGCTGTGGGTGTCGTCGGATGACAGCACGAACACCGCGTCGATGTCGGGTGACGCTATTAGCGCCTCGGCCGTCTCGAAGGTTCTTGCCGTCGAATGTTGCGAGGTGCACAGCGCCACCAAGCTGGGCGACACGTCGTACACGCCCATGCCGACGTTTTCGCATGTTTCATAATAAATTGACACGCGTCAAGATTTAAAATGTGCGTAGCGATTTTTAACTGCGCGCCCTGCGGGCATGACTGTCCTGTCGGCATGCGCTACAACCAAGGCGCGAAAAAAACTGCCGGCCTAGGGAACCACTAGGGGGATGTCCGCGTTGGTCGCTACTTTTGTGCAGAGGGAGGTTTGGGGTGGGGCGTTTCGAAATCGTGGAAGAGCCAACGGGTACGTTTTCGATTTTCGACACCGTCACGGAATTGCCGGCAACGGCCAAAGGGGGCGTGTGCATTGGGCTTTATCGGCACGAAGTGCCGCTGGCACTGCTTGCAGCGGTTGAAACGGTCCAGCCCGGCCATTTTTCGCTGCTGCCCTCATTGTCGGTGTTGAACGACTGGCGGGCTCATCGAGACGATCTGCTGGCATGAGCAAAGCTGCCCGATGTCGCACCAAAAATCATACGGTATGGGAAATCACGCCCTGTTGTCGAAAGCGGCGGTGAGGCATGGAAAGCGTTGGGAGGTGAAGCAATGTCTGATCAGGACGACCTGATCCGAGCTGCCATCGGACGGCTGCTCGCCGATAAGACAGGCGCCGCCGTCATATCGATGAGAGAGAGCGTCACCGAGCTTCTGGCGCTGACCGGTGCCGCACTGGACGAAAGACTCCAAGACCTGCTGCTGGAAATGGCCGAAGTCCGCGGCATGATGGTCGCTCTCGACTTCTGAACATATCCGGCTGGGATGCCGCTGCATGCACCGGCAGCGCTTTCATCGCCGGCAGCCTCTAACCTTGCTGCGTCCAATATCGGGCATCGCATTTTAGGCCGAAAGCGGACAGGCAGCTTTGGACTTCCTATGAAGATAGCTGACCAAAGCCGAGAGTAGCGGTCGAACAATTCGCGGGCGACCGGCAGTGTGATCGCCGACCGCTGTCCAACGCACTATGCCATGGCGGCCGAATGCGGCCGCTTTGACCGACAGTGTCGGGTGAGACGGCGAACTCGCAAGGTCCATTGCCCGCAATGCCGAGACAAATGCTCATAAAGATTCGGGTTGGTGCGGGTTGAATTATCGAGCCCATGACTGATATTCGATTTGTTGGGGTCTGACATGGGCGGCAAGATTGCGTGCAAAGTACTGCGGATGAGATCGGTTCCATTGGCTCGACAATCACGCCGGTGCGGGAACTGACGCCTGCCGAGCGCGACCGGATGTTTGCCTTGTATGAGACCTACTACGAGGCAGTCGATCGCAATGTTTTCGAACGCGATCTCGCCGAAAAGGATGCTGTCGTGATCATCCGGTGCGACCGGGAGATTATCGGCTTTTCGACTTATCTTGTCAGGCCACTGACCGTGGGCGGCGAGACTGTCCACTATCTCTTCTCCGGCGATACCGTCCTCCATTCCGCGCGTTGGGGCGACCCCGTGTTGCTACGCGGTTTCTTTCGCGCGGCCGGCGCCGCCAAGGCCGCGGTGGCGGGCCGGTTGTTCTGGTTCCCCATCATCAAGGGCCACCGTACATTCCGCATCCTGCCCAATTTCTTCCGCGAGTTCGTTCCAGCTATTGATGGGCGGCGTTCGACCAGGCTTGTTGCAATCCGCGACGCGATAGCGGTCGCCCGCTACAACAGCTACTTCGAGCCGTCGACCGGACTGATAGACTTCGGCCTGTCGCAAGGCCACTTGCGGGAACAGTGGGCGGACGTCGAGGAAACAGCATTCCGCAACCGTTTTGCCGCCTTCTTTCTCCGGGCCAATCCCTTCTACTTCCGAGGTGTCGAACTTGCCTGCCTCGCGGAATTCGAACTCGGCAATCTGAAGCGCTACGCCGCCGCGAGTTTCGCCGAAGGGCTGCAAGATGGGCGCTGAAGCCTGGGCACGGATTGCCGGCGCGACCGCTGCCGGGGATGCCGGTTTTCGGGCGCGGCTCGATCAACTTGAGGCCACGCAGCGCTCCCTCTTGCGGCGGCTCCTAGAAGCCAATCCTGCGACTGTGTTTGGTGGTGACCACAACTTCGCCAACGTCGCTTCGGCCGAGTCCTTTCGCGATCTCGTGCCGATCCGCGGCTACGAGGCCTTGTCGCCATACATCAATCGTGTCGTCGCCGGAGAGGAAAATGTGCTGACTGCCGAGCCGGTCCGGTTTATCGAGCAAACCGGCGGCAGTTCCGGTGGCGCGAAATACATCCCTTATACCGACACGGGCCTGCAGGCCTACACCGATTGTCTCTATCCTTGGATGTCGGAACTGATACGGCGCCGGCCGGGCGTTGCGCAAGGGCACAGCTATTTCGCGCTAAGCCCGGTAGGCCGCGGCGCAAGCGAGCGCGTCGGTGCGCGCAGGTTGGGCAGTCCCGTTCCTTTTGCTTATTTCGGCGCCTTGCGCGATAGCCTGATCCAAGTTTCGGCGGTGCCGATGGATTTGAGGCTGCTCAGCGATTTCGCCGAGTGGCAAAGGCAGACCTGCCTGCACCTGCTGGCGGCCGAGGATCTGAGCCTGATCTGGGTCTGGAGCCCGACCTATCTCACCGAAATCCTGCGCGCGATGCAGCGCGATGCCGAGAGCCTGTTGCCGGAGCTCGCGGACAGGCTGGGCGCCGTGCGGCCGGCGGACGTGGTGCGCCGCCGCATTGCTGCGCTGGAGGGCGCGCTTGGAAGTTCGCAGCTGTCGGCGATCTGGCCTCGCCTCGACACGATCAGCTGCTGGACAGACGCTTCCAGCAATGGCTTTGCCGCCGCATTGCAGGCGCAATTTCGGCATGTCTTCATCCAGTCCAAAGGGCTGATGTCTACCGAAGCTGCCGTTTCATTTCCCTATGGCGACGGGTCCGGGTGCATCCTGGCATCGCAAAGCGGGTTTTTTGAATTTGTCGATGACAGCGGTGCCAACTATTTCGCGTGGCAGTTGGAGGCAGGCCTGACCTACCGGCTTATCGTGACCACCGGCTCCGGCCTCTATCGCTACGATACGCAAGACATGGTCGAAGTCACCGGGTTCACCGGCGACACGCCGCGCCTGCGTTTCAGCGGGCGTATCGGCATGGTGTCCGATCTCTGTGGCGAAAAGCTCACGGAAGCCTTTGTCGTGCGGTCGCTGGCCGAGGCCGGTCTCGATCATCGTACCTATTCGCTGCTGGTGGCGGTCGCGACGCCGCACCCGCACTACCGGCTTTTCGTCGAGACCGGTCCGGGGCCGGCCGTTGAGGTGCTTGGCGGTGGCCTCGACCATGCGCTCAAGGCCAACCCGCAATATGAGTATGCCCGCCGCATCGGCCAGTTGGGGCCGCTGCGGACGACCGGCGTGGACGACCTCTATGGCAGGCTGAAGCGCCACCGCATGAAGGGCGGCACGAGCATTGCCGGAATGAAGGCGCCGGTTCTGCTCACTCGATCGGACGCAGCGCTTCTCGCGGCGCTCGGGGCGGACAAGGAGGACGCTTAGGATGATGCGGCATCCCGTGTCGCGGAAATGGGTCGCGCAAAGGCATGAAAACCGGACAAGCGACCATCCGGTCAGGCTGTCAGCCGCAACGCCAGCGCATCCAGGCCGCGGATCGAGGAATTGTCCATCCAACGTGCAGCAACAGGCTCGATGGTTCTCCAGTGGGTGAGTGCGGCTTCCAGCACCGCGACACCTTCCATTTCGGCCAGCGCCCTGCCGATGCAGACATGCGCGCCCCGGCCGAAGGCCAGGTTCTGCCTGCCGGCCCGGCCGAGGTCGAAACGCGATGCGTCGGCAAACTGGGCCGGGTCGCGGTTGGCAGCGCCGACAAGCAGCACCATCAGCCGGTTCTTTTCGATTTCCTGGCCGCCGATGATTACAGGCTCGAGCGGCCAGCGGCAGATCTTCTGCACCGGGCTTTCCAGCCGCAGAGTTTCGGCAACGGCACTGGCAGCAAGCCGGCGGTCGGCCCGCAGGGCCGCCCACTGGGCGGGCTGGTGAGCAAGATGGAACAGCATGTTGCCGATGAGGTGCACCGTGGTCTCGTGGCCGGCGAAGGCCAGGAAGGCGATGTTGCGACCGGCAGCCGTCAGCCCCAACGCATCGACGAGGCCGGCCAGCCCGGTCAGCAGCGGCGGCATTCGCCCAGCGGCAAGCAGATGGCGCAGATGCTCGACGAAGTAGCAGGACATCTCGTCGGCGGAGTTGGCGCCGCCGAACGCATCATCGAAACCAGTATCGAGAAGGGCGCGGATCGAACCCGACCATGCCCGGACCAGGACATGCCGATGGTCCGGGCATGGT
>NZ_RZPW01000346.1:0-6269 GCF_003998455.1 Mesorhizobium sp. M7A.F.Ca.CA.001.08.2.1
GGATTGAGCAGCGCGTCGATCTTGGGGTCTTTCATGTTGTCCTTGGTCACCAGATTGGCGCCGGTGTCGACATTGGCTTCGACCTTCTCGCCCTTGGAGGCGGCGAGCGCGGTCTTGATGCCGTCATAGCCCATCCGGTACGGATCCTGGACGACGAGGGCGGAAATGACGCCGTCGTTGAGGAACTTGATCAGCTTCTCGTCGCTGTCGAAACCGACCAGCGCCAGCTTGCCGCCAAGGTTGTTTTCCGCGACGGCCTGGCCGACGCCCTGCGCCATGATCAGGTTGGAAGCGAAGATGCCTTTGAGGTTCGGGTTGGCGGTGATCAGGTCGGTGGCGATGTTGAGGCCGGTGGTGGCCTGGCCGTCGGCATATTTGTCGGCAACCAGCTTGAGGCCCGGATATTTGGCGGCCAGCTGTTCGGTGAAGCCCTGCTTGCGCTGCTCAAGCGAGCCGGCGCCAGGTGCGTTGGTGATCAGGGCGACGTCGCCCTCGATCTTGCCGCCGTTGGCGGCGCCGATGGCGGCTGCGAGGCCGTCGGCAGCGACGCGGCCGCCCTGGACGTTGTCGGTGGTCAGGAACGAGGTGAAGGCCTTGGAGTCGGCACCGGAGTCGATGCCGATGACCTTGACCTTGGCAGCGGCTTCATCGATCGGCTTGCCGAGCGCCTTGAACTCGGTCGGCGCAATGACGATGGCCGCCGGGTTGCTGGCAACGGCGTTCTCGAGGATCGAGACCTGGCCGTTGACGTCGGTTTCAGCCTGGGCGCCGAGTTCCGGCACGTTGACGCCGAGATCCTTGCCGGCCTTGCGGGCGCCGGCCAGAACGATCTGCCAGTAGAAGGACGTGGTGTCCTTGACGATGATCGGAATGGTGACGTCCGCCGCCGAAACCGGCGCCGGATGCATGACGCCGGCGAGCATTGAAGCTGCTGCCAGCGCCATGACGGCGCGGCGGTTGAGAATGTTGGTCACGAATTTCATGAGGTTTCCTCCCTAAGTCGCCCGGTGAACGATACGGAAGCTCCGTTCGGATAGGCGCGGTCCCAAACAGAACTTTATCAATAAAAAACAGTTGCCCTGTTTTGATAGTGCATCGAACAGATCGATGCAAGCGGTGTTTGATCAGTCGTTGCGAGGTCTGGCAGAGGCAGATCCCCAGCCCTGTTCTCCCATTGGCGCCGTCACGCTTCCGTTCCGTTCTGGGAATGTATGGAATATTAATTCCACCAATTCGTCAATATGGAATATCCATTCCTCCATGTGCCGCAGGAACATGAAGTTTCACACCAGCTCCTGCACCAGCGTGTAGGGACGATATTTGGCGTATTCCGTTTCCGGTACGTCGATGTCGAGCAGCTCGAGGTTGCGCGTCAGATTTGCCAGCTTGGCGGTGCCGGTCAGTACGGTGGCGACGGCAGCTTCATGCAAGGGGAATTGGAACGCTGCGGCGGCGAGCGGATAGCCACCCTCGGCGGCGATCCTCTCCATTGCGCCGACGCGGTCGAGCACGTCATGGCTGGCGGGGCGGTAGTCGAAATGTGCGCCTTGCACCGGGCCGGTCGCCAGGATGCCGGAGTTGAACACGCCGCCAATGACCAAGGAGGTCTGCTGTGCCCGGCATAGCGGCAGCAACTCGGCTTCGGCACTGCGGTCGAGCAAGGAATAGCGGCTGGCAAGCAGGATACAGTCGAGCGGCGCCCGGCGCATGACGTCCAGGCAGATCTGCACCTCGTTGACGCCAAGCCCATAGGCGGAAATGACGCCAGTCCGTTTCAGCTCTTCGAGTGCCTTGAGGCCGCCATCCATCAGGTCGCGAAAATGCAGCTTGGTCTTCTCGATACCATGGGTGTAGGCGCCGATGTCGTGAACAAACAGGATGTCTATCCTGTTTAGGCCAAGCCGCGCATAGCTGAACTCGACCGACCGCATAATGCCGTCATAGGAATAGTCGTAGTCGAGCGCGAAGGGCAGCGGATCGACATAGGAGTGATCGGGAACCTGATCGTCCGGCACCGGGCGAAACAGCCGGCCGACCTTGGTCGACAGCACATAGGAATCGCGCGGCTTGTAACGCAGGAAGTCGCCGAAGCGGCGCTCCGACAGTCCGAAGCCGTAGAAGGGTGCGGTGTCGAAATAGCGCAGGCCGGCATCCCAGGCGCCCTGCAGCGTCTCCATCGCCGCTTCGCGCGAACAGGCGCGGTAAAGGCCGCCAAGTGCGGCGCCGCCGAAACTGACTTCGGTGACCTCCAGAGCTGTCTGACCGATACGGCGTTTTTCCATGCAAAACCTCCCCGTTGCCCGCCGCTGACCGGCGCGCAGTCTACTTTATATCAGTAAAATCTAAAGCGTTGCGCCCAGATGCCAGGGCACGAACTCGTTGTCGCCGTAGCCGAAGTCCTCGCTCTTGGTCTTGCGGCCGGAAGCCGTCTCGACGATCAGTTCGAAGATCTCGCGGCCCATGCCGGCGATGGTTTTTTCGCCGGAGGCGATGACGCCGCAATTGACGTCCATGTCCTCTTCCATCTGGTGGTACATGGTCGAGTTGGTGGCGACCTTGATCGACGGCGTCGGACGGCAGCCGAAGCAGGAGCCGCGGCCGGTGGTGAAGACGATGACGTTGGCGCCGCCCGCCACCTGGCCGGTCGCCGAAACCGGGTCGTAGCCAGGCGTATCCATGAACACGAGGCCACTGCCGGTGACTTTTTCGGCGTAGCCGAAGACGCCGTTGAGCGGCGTCTGGCCGCCCTTGGCGACCGCACCGAGGGACTTCTCCAGGATGGTGGTGAGGCCGCCGCGCTTGTTGCCGGGCGAGGGATTGTTGTCGATCGAGGCGCCATGCTTGGCGACGTGGTCCTCCCACCACTTCACGAAGCCGTCGAGCTTCTGCGCGATCTCCGGCGTTGCCGCGCGGTAGGCAAGCAGATGCTCGGCGCCGTAGATTTCCGTGGTCTCGGAGAGGATGCCGATACCGCCGACGCCGGCCAGGATGTCGACAGCCGCGCCCAGCGCCGGATTGGCCGTGATGCCCGACATGCCGTCGGAGCCGCCGCATTGCAGGCCGACGACGATCTCGCTGACCGGGATCGGCTCACGCTTCAACTGGCCGACTTCCTCGGCGATCTCGGCCAGCACGCCCATCGCTTTTTCCACCGATTTGCGCGACCCGCCGGCGTCCTGGATGTTGAAATGGCGCTTGCCGGCAGCGACGCCCTTCTGGCCGTAGAGGGTGAGCTGGTTGACCTCGCAGCCGAGGCCGACCATCAGCACGCCGCCGAAATTCGGGTGGCGGGCATAGCCGGCAAGCGTGCGGTGCAGCACCATCATGCCGTCGCCGGTGCCGCTCATGCCGCAGCCCTGGCCGTGCACGATCGGCACGAAGCCGTCGATGCCGGGGTATTTCGGCAACAGCGTGCGGTTGGCGGTATCGGCGATGGAATGGCAGACGGTGGCCGAGCAATTGACGCTGGCGACGATGCCGATGAAGTTGCGCGTGCCGGCGCGGCCATCGGCGCGGCGATAGCCCATGAAGGTGCGGGCGCGGTCGGCCTCCGTCGCGTGCTCGGCCTCGCTCGGCGGCACGACCGGCAAGCGGCCGGATTCGAAAACCAGATTGTGCGAATGCACGTGCTCGCCGGCTGCGATGTCCTGTGTCGCGCGACCGATCGCCTGGGCGTATTTCACCACGGCCTCGCCGGCGGCGATCGGCTTGATCGCCACCTTGTGGCCGGGCTCGATCAGCGCACTGGCGACGGCACCGCCCGGCAGCGCGGTGCCGATCTCGATGCGGCCGTTGGCGACGGCGACATTGTCGGCGGGGGACAGAAGAATGCAGTTGGAGGCGTTCACGGGCGGTTTCCTGGGTGGGTTGCGAGGGGCGGATTGACACGCGCCTGTTTAGAGATATTGTCTTTTATCGTGAAAAAACAGTTTTGCGTCAATTGTTTTTTCGTGGGGAGTTCCGCATGTCTCCGGGTTGTTCCGGGAAGCAATTTCGCTTCTCAGAGCCATGCGAACGTCATATTGCGCTTCAAACCGTCCGCTGCAAGCGACGGCGTGCAACGGGTCAGGGATGTCGAAGAGCAACAACGTCTACAAGGATGCCTACAACCGCTGCCTGCGGCTGCTCGACGAAACGCGCAGCCTGCCTTCGGAGCCGGAACTGGGCACCTTGCTTGGCGTCAGCCGTACCACGGTGCGCACCATTCTCGCGCGCATGGAAGAGACCGGGCTGATCGCCTGGAACAAGCGCGCCAAGACGGTGCTGCGCGAACCGCTTCCCGATGATTTCTTCCCCGAGGAAGAGACAGACACGCTGGCCGAGATCATCGAACGGTCGTTCATGCGTCGACTGCTCGCCGGCGGCGCCGAAGCCGGCATGCAGATCAACGAACTCGAACTGGCGCGTGAGATCGGCGTCGGCACCACCAGCGTGCGCGAGTTCCTGATCCGCTTCTCCCGCTTCGGCCTGATCGAGAAACGTCGCAACAGTCATTGGGTGCTGAAGGGCTTTACGCGCGCCTTCGCGCTGGAGCTGACCGAAATCCGCGAGATGTTCGAACTGCGCTCGGCGGCCGCCTTTGCCGCTTTACCGCAGGACAGCGCGGTCTGGACCGATCTCGACCGCCTGGAAGACGAGCATCGCCAGTTGGCAAACGACATTGCCGCCCGCTTCACGGAGTTCTCCGAACTCGACGAGCGCTTCCACCGGCTGATCCACCGGGCATCGCGCAATCGCTTCATCGTCGATTTCTACGATGTCATCGCCATGATCTTCCACTACCATTACCAGTGGAACAAGGCGCAGGAACGCGAGCGCAACGAAGTCGCGATCGGTGAGCATCTGGTCTACATAGAAGCGCTGAAATCACGCGATCTCGGCAAGGTCGACGCCGCTTGCCGCAAGCATTTGAAGTCGGCGCGCCAGACATTGCTGACCTCGATCCCGGAGAGCCGGTCGCTGCAAAAACACTGAGCCGCATCGCGGCTCGCAGCCTTGTTTCATGCATGTCGTTGTCCCAAAACCGCTATACACTTCTGGGCGACATGCCTTGGGCCTGCCGCGTTGCCGCCGCGGCGATTTGGCGATTTTCCACCCGCCGGCCCCGTGCTAGATATGGTTGGTTGCTGCGAAGAGGCAGGGCTTTGGGCGTATCGAGGAGACGATGGAGCATGCCGGTCGCGCTTGTCGCGGCCTATCTGCTGTTGCTCCAGTCGACGCTTGGTGCCTTCGGCGCCGGTCCCAATGCATCGCAACTCGACGCTTTCGGCAATGTCATCTGTACCCATGAAGGCGCAACCCAGCTTCCGGGCGGCAACCAGCCGCCGTCCCATCTGCCGGCATGCTGCGTGCTCGGCTGCAGCATGGTTTTGGCGGCCTTTGCGCCGCCGCCCAATGCCGGTCTGGCGCTGGGCAGCCTTTCCTTTGAAACGGTCGCCTTTGTCTTCCCGGCGGCCATCCATCTCGACTTTGCGCGTGAGCGCTCGCCGTCGAACCCGCGCGCGCCGCCGCTGACGGCCTGAGCCTGTTTGCCCGGCGGAACCTTTCGTGGGCGTACCCATCCAAAGATCTAACTGCTCGCGACCGGCAACGGCGCGACCTTCACTTCATGGAGCAACCATGTCCTATTTTTTCCCTGACGCCGCGCGTCCTATGGCCGGCAGCATTCTACGCGGCATCGAAGAGCGTGTCGGCATTGCCGTGCTGGCTCTTGCGCTGCTGTTCACAGGCGCGCAGTCCGTCTTCGCGCATGAGTTCAAGGTTGGCAATCTTGAGATCGGCCACCCCTGGTCGCGCGCCACGCCGGCCGGCGCCAAAGTGGCCGGCGGTTATTTCACCATCACCAACAAGGGCAGTGCGCCGGACCGGCTGGTGTCGATTTCCTCCGATGTCTCCGAAAAGGCCGAGCTGCATGAGATGGGCGTCAAGGACGGCGTCATGACCATGCGGCCGGTTGCCGGCGGCCTGGAAATTCCGGCCGGCGGCAAGGTAGCCCTTGCACCTGGCGGCTATCATTTGATGTTCATGGGCCTGAAGCGGCAACCCAAACAGGGCGAAAAGTTCTCCGCCACCCTGACCTTCGAAAAGGCCGGCGCCGTCAGCGTCGATTTCGCCGTCGAAGGCATGGGCGGCGGCGCCGTGGACGATCACGCCAATTGACCGCGCCAGCTCGACAAATCTTGAAAATCCGAGGGACCATCATGAACAAATATCTTTTGTCGGCCGGCGCACTTCTCGCGCTCGGAACCAGCGCCGCCTTCGCGCATATC
>NZ_RZPW01000347.1:0-6224 GCF_003998455.1 Mesorhizobium sp. M7A.F.Ca.CA.001.08.2.1
GCCTTAGACCGCTATTTGACTTCCTTGGCGCCTATTTCGATGAGGTCGCCTTGCAAAATGTTTTAACGACAAAGCACTCGAACTAGGCGAAGGTGCAGTCGTTGTCGTGCCGGCAGAGTACTTAAATGCCGCTTCAGTGATTTCGCGAATTGCGGTCCATGATTGACTGCAACCAGGCTCGTGCTACATGAGCTCGGCAAGTCGATAGGCTTGCGAGGGCCGTCGGGATAGGATTCAGAAAGTGACCTTGGCGACGCAATCAGCTTTCCGTCACGATATCACGGCGAGTTATCGCATCATCGAAAACGCTACAGTAACCCAGACCGTCTTCGACAAGTCCTCGATGACCTATCAGGGCGCGGTCTACGACCCAGCCGGGGCGCTGGTGTTCCATTCGCTGCGACCAGGCTCGCCTGTCTCAAATTACCGGCCGGATATCTCTATTTCACGACGTCGCGATCCTATACCTAATTCCCTGCGCTTTGACGTGGCGATCTATGGTGGCCATTTCTTCTATGCGTGGGGCCACTTCCTAATCGAAACGCTTTCGACCGCAGCCTTGGTGGACGAATTCCCAAATGTTCCAGTGATCTTCTCGCCATATGAAATCGTAGGGCAAAACGAGTGGACGGAAGGCTACCAAAGGCACACGATGCCAATCCTCCGCGCGGCCGGTTGGGGAGAACGGGAAATCGTTGTCTCACCGAAACCGATGTTGGTAGGGAGGTTATATGTACCTCAGCGCCTTACATCATTCGGAGTCGCAAGCCCAACAGTTCACTTAGCGATGGCTACCGTCTATGACCGAATCCGATCCAACTTAGCCCGGCAGCAAAGCGACGAGACAGTGGTTGCCATGAGAGCAGAAGACCATCGACGCTGGCATCCTTCAGAAAGATCCATATATCAGGCGCTCTCCAACCGTGGCGCTCTGACCATCCTGCCTCAGAACATGACTACCGAGGCGCAGGTTGCGTCTATTTCGAGAGCAAGGACGCTAATTGGTTTCACCGGAAGCGTCTTGCACAACTCTGTCTTCATGGCCAAGGGTACGCAAGTGATCGAGATTGGAGATCGTTCCGACCGAGAAACTGCGGATCCGATGCAGAGCGAGCTTTGCCGAATTTGTGATCAAAAGCTTGTTTTTGTTCCTGGATTCGATGGGGAACCGCGATCCGCCGATGATCTACTCTCCGCAATCAATTCTTCTGCTTTTGTGCCCTAAAGCTGCGGGAGCCGCTTCAGCATCAGACCTCCGCTTGAATTGAAATCTGTGGGCTGATGGCCTCATCCGAGTTCAATCGTCGACCTCAGCCTGGCCGCTGCACGAGCGTCACGCAATCCAGTCGCCCACTCCTCCCCACTGAATGATATTGCTTTCGCGGACGATAAGGCCCGTACCTTTGTCTTCGTCCCAAAACAGATGCGCCCAGCGCTCAGCATTGTCATAATATTGGCTTTCGGCCCAAGCGGCACCGACGACTGCCACGGACTTATCAAGCTTTTTGGTCAAACCGGAATTGGCCATATTGGTGGCACTTAGTTCTCCTGCCCTTGCCCCGCGTTCCGCAACTCCGAATAGCCCTCGAATCGTGGCTGCTCGCCCGTCGCAAGGCCGAACTGCGCGTAGAGACGTTGGGCATATGCACTTGCTGATTCTTGCGCTGCCGCTCCCAGATGGAAGCGAGCGATCGTTTCAGATTGCACACGCGCGATCTCCTGCAGATGGCTGGCGTTGAAACTCCCTATCGTCACGCTTGATTGGTGCCGGCGGTGCGAATTGAACGGGTGAGGATGAAACGCGATATCGCCCTTCTCCAGCAATCTCAGATAAGCAACCCAGTCGCCGGCATTCCTGTAAGACGCGATTTCATCAAGGTTCTGGCTGAGAGCCTGGCGCAGCGCCTCTCTTCGAAACAAGACGCCACTGACGTTTGGAATGGTGTTCTTGAGGTAAAGTGCCTCGGCGATTTCCTGGCGGCCCTCCACGACGTAGGGTTTCGTCCAGCGAGACCGGTCGATGTCCGACACATAATCGAGATAGTGTTCGGACAAGACCCGGCCGGCGCCGTCCATCTGTCGCGACTGGCAGTAGCTCATCACCACCTCCTCGCGTTCGAAGGCGGGCAGAAGCTCGGCGAGAAAATCGGGATCGGCGAGGTCGTCGGCTTCGGCGATCCAGACATAGTCGCCGCGCGCCATTTCGACCCCCCGCATCCATTGGCGGAATACCGAGCCCGAATTTTCGGCGTTCACGACCAACCTGCACGGAATGTCGCAACCGGCCAGAAATTTCTCGATGACTTCGACACTTTCGTCGGTCGAAGCATCGTCAAGCACGATCAACTCGTAAGGCCTTGTCGTCTGCTCGACGATCGAGCTTAGGCGCGCACCCAGATACCGGGCGTAGTTGTAGTTCGGCACGATGACCGACACCCGCGGCAATGGTTTTTCGGCGTAAATCAGCAGGTCATGCAGGTAATGGCTGAAGCTGAACTCCTGGCGGACGATATCGCGGCCAACGCTGGCGAGACGCCGGGCTTCGCCCGCATTGTCGAGCAGATTGGTGATAGCCTTGGCCATCGCATCGGTGTCGAATGCCTGCACGAGGATTCCGCAATCCCGCTTCAGCAGATCCTGGAAGCCACCAGCGCCCTCAAAGGCAACGACCGGCACTGTGGCATCCAGCGCCTCGAGCACCACCGAGGGGAACGGATCCTCACGCGAGGTCAAGGCATAGATATCCGCGGCGAAATAGTATTCCTGCGGATTTTCCACCAATCCGACAAAGACGAAGCGGCCCTCCAGTCCCGCGTCCTTCACCCGTCGCATTTGCTTGGCGTGAAAGACGGTATCGACATGGCCAACCCAGACAGCAACCGCATCCGGCCTGGATGCCATAACCTTGAGGCAAGCATCAACGAAAAGATCGAGGCCCTTGCGATGGTCGGCATATCCCGCGCATAGGATTATGCTTTCACTTGTCGAAAGCCCTAATCTTGCGCGGACCGCCTCGCGGACCTGCTGACGATCATCGGCGAGGTAGGGCGTACGCAGATAGAGTCCTTGCGGCCTGACTACCGACTGACTGACCGGTTGGCCAACAAACTCTTCGAATCCGGCTTTGACGATCTCGGCTGGGAAAACGACCGTATCAGCGCTCTCGATAATGGCTGCGGCAGCATCGGCAAGACCGTAGGACGCCAATATTCCGGGCAGTTCGTGGACGAGGCAAACGGTGCGGAACCCTGCCTGCTTCAGCAGCGGGACGAGCTTTCCGGATACGGTGGTGTTCACGACGGCCACTTCGGCGCCGTTGTTTCTGATGGCGGCCAAGCGTTTCAGCACATCGGCATCGCCTTGCTCAGGCAAGTCGATCCTGTGCACGGTCGCGGCGTGGGCGAAACGGCCGAGCAGCGGCCCGTCGCCTAGCACGATGAGATCGGGCTCAAAACCAAGCTGCTTGAACCCCTTGGCCAGATTGAGAGCCAGCAATTGCGCCCCATGCGGGTGGGCGTCGTGGGAAACGACTACGATCCGGGATTTGCATTTCCTGTTAGCCGCCTCCAGGGCGTCGCGGGTCGCCTGCAGGTAGGCGTGGCCGTTTGCGCTATCGGGCTCCAGATGCGCGCCTTCCGCCCACTCGTTCCAGGCATTGACGAAGACCAGCCGCTCGGATGGCTCGCTGACATGGGCCAAGGTGTCCTCAATGACATTGTCCAGCCATCTACGGTAGAGCGCGGGGGTGTTGTTGATGAACACGGTGCCGCCGCGCTTGCGGCGTGCCGTATTGTCCCAGCCGGGGCAAACCGAACGGAAAAGCTTGTATTTGCGGGATGAGTAGGTTTCGCTGCGTTGCGGGAAAATCGACCAGTCATAGACGGTCGTGGCAAAATCCTCATGCAGCGGCGTCACTGTATGCGTGACATTTGGCGGCGCGGAATTGTTTGGCGGAAACTCCACGGCGGCATCGAACCCGTAGCGATGAGGGGGCACAGATTCGAAGGACTGGGTGTAGGCCAGGAAAATCTCGCCGATGCCATTCTCCCGGCACCAAGTCCGCCAGCGCCGCGCTGTCTCAGCCGCCGCCGGGAGCAGGCTTGGTCGATAGACGAGCAGCAGCGGCTTGCCATCGATGCGGATGTAGCGTGGGTCGCGAAGATAAGGCGCGACCTCGGCGATAAAGGCGAGATCGTCCTGGGGGGAGTGATCCTGCGCGATGAGGATCTCCTGATCCATTCCGTCCCAGCGGCGCGACCAATTCTCATTAGCCCAGCAGACGCAGAACGGCATGTCGAGGCTCTTGTCCGCGAGCCAGTTCTCGAGTGGCCTTTCCAAGAGCCGCTTGCCGGCGAACCAATAAAAATAGAAGCAGAAACCTTCCACGCCATAGAGCTTTGCCAGCTCTATCTGGTGGCGCTGAACTGCAGTGTCGAGCAGATCATAATAGCCGAGGGAATCCGGCACGTGAGGCTGATGGTGACCGATGAATTGCGGCTCGGCGGGCCTCACATTGGTCCATTCGGTGAAGCCCTGTCCCCACCATTCATCGTTTTCGGGGATCTGGTGGAATTGCGGGAGATAGAACGCGATGACGCGCACCGGCTTCAGGAGCAGCGGCGGCGCATCGAGAAGCGGCACATAGACTGGTTCGGGCGAGAAGATCGGGCCGGAACTGACCAGCGCCCCGCGCAAGACCATCTCGTTGCTGCCCACAGGCGCTTGGGGCGCCTCCATGCTTCTCCAGGCGCGGTAGGCATTCGTAACACCAAACAGCGAAGGAAAGGTCGAAAACGCCGCTCTCTTCAATTTTCGCTTGAGGTCGATGGAGAGCGGCAGATTGTGCCAGCAACCGTAGGCACCCCGAATCGCCAAGCGGCGGAGCCTTATGCGAACATCGCCGATAGCGCGGACGCGGCTCCCAATCCCCCGCAGAGGCTTGGTCACTCGCCAGGATGTGCTGGCATAAACGGCATCGAGAACATCATGCAACCGGATTTCCTCGGATCGCGCCTCGTCGCGATCCGCAAGCAGCACACTCGTCGCCCTGTGCGCCATCGACAAATTTTCTTGCAAGAGTTCGATCTCTTTGTCTCTCGCAATGATCTGTGTCCGTCCTCGCGCGATCTCTCCGTCTCGCGCGCTGACTTGTGCCCTTGTGCTTGAGATCTCGTCTTTGTGGGTCCGGATTTGTTCGCGCATTTCAGCCATCTCGCTGGAGAAAGCCTCGATGCGTGCCCCGTGACGGCCCACCAACTTCCTGTTGGTTCCGATCTCCTCCTCCATGGTTGTTGACTTCAACGACCATGGATTTCCGGTTTGATCGATCGCCTTGCTCTTCGTGTCGTCGAGAGGAACCACGCTCCCGTCTGCGAGCGCCGCCCGGCCGTGCACGTTGCGCGCGCCGAGGACGTTTTCCGGAATAGGCAGCTTCGTTACAATGCAAAGCGAGTTCAAGAACTCGACGGAATGAACCGACGCGAGAGAAGCTTCGTCGAATGCGACTTGGTGCCTGTCGGCGAAAGTGGCCAAGGCATCGACCCGACGACGATCCAGTCCCCAATGCTCATGGTTGACTACATCAAGCAGGCGTTTGAAAAACGACATCGAGGAAAGCGGATCGTAGAGACCGCCTTCGAACTCCTGCCAATAACTGCAATGCAGATCTTCGGCGATGTACATGCCCCCTTCGGAAAGATGAGGGAAATATCGCGCGAACGAGCGTATTATATCCGAGGATAGGTGCGATCCGTCATCAATTATAATATCATATTTTTCCGACATCGACATGATGTCGCGCTCTGTTTGATCAGTATTGGCGTCACCTACGGCGATCTTTATCTTCCGGCTGTCGAAAACGAGATTTCCGCAAGCCAGATTGACGTCACAGCCAACGATTATCTCAGCATTGGGGAAATATTTCTGCCATATCTCCAGGGAGCCGCCGTTCTGAACTCCGATTTCCAGGATTCGAACCGGCCTGTCTCGATACTCTGAAAAAATATGGTCATAGGTGCTGAGATAGATCGACCATTTATCCGACACTTTGCCGCGATGCGCGTCATACAGGTCACGAAGTGAAAGGACCTGCTTTGCCGTTTTGGCTTTGGCGCGTGCCTTGCCGGCAGGCATCGCGTCGCGCACCGCGTCTGGCGAAGGGTGCTTGTTCATGCCGTCAATGCCTGTTTCGTCTCACCGTCGAGAAGCCGGTGCACCACCGCCTC
>NZ_RZPW01000348.1:0-6223 GCF_003998455.1 Mesorhizobium sp. M7A.F.Ca.CA.001.08.2.1
GTTGGCCGAGCCATAATTGTCGCTGCCGGCAAAAGCGGTGCCCGTGGCAACGAGGATGGCGGCGGCGGTGAGTGCGATCTTGGTCATTTCAATTATTCCTGAGTTCAAGGTTAGGTCGATATCGGCAGTCGCGATTAGCGGCCGAAGAGGTTGCGGTCAGCGCCCTGCGAAGCGGGAGCCTGGACGGTCTGCGTCGACTTGGAGATCGAAGCGGTGATCGAATGGTCGACAGCGACGGCAGGCTGATTGGCGTTGGCCGAGCCATAATTGTCGCTGCCGGCAAAAGCAGTGCCCGTGGCAACGAGGATGGCGGCGGCGGTAAGAGCGATCTTGGTCATTTTAATTACTCCAGTATTTGTCATGTCCGTCTAGTGGCGTGCCCTTGGGAGGAATTTCGCGTCGCTCGGACCACCCCGAGATGGGCTCGCCCTGCCGCGGATTCCAATCACGAAGATGTTCCCCCGCGGCTCGAATCCAGGCCTTGAAATTTGACACAGGGCCTCGGCGGTCATAATTTAACTGTTTGAAATCAGACGGTTAATCGATAACGCCCATCACCAGGCGCGACCGCTCGCCAGGCCGGCGTTCACCATCTGCTACACAGTGCGTCAACAGAAATCGAACTGAACGGTTCGGTTTGAGGCGATTGCGCACCATCTGAACTTCTGGATCTCCTCCATTTGCCTTGCGGTTGGATCGAGATTATCGCTTGTGCACGATCATCAATCGGGCGCGACTTGGCGGCGCCAGTTGAAGAAGTGGCGGAAATCCGGGTGACCTGCACCCCAGGACAGCGATAGAAATGCGGTTGCTGCTTGTAGAAGACAATCGCGAGCTGGCGGATTGGCTGGGCAAGACCCTGCGTCAGGCGAACTATGTCGTCGACATCGTCCATGATGGCGAGGATGTCGAACACGCGCTCGCCGCCGGTGACCACGCGCTTGTCATCCTCGACCTTGCGCTGCCGCGCATGAGCGGGCTGGAGGTGCTGCGAATGTTGCGGACGCGCGGCAACCGGGTGCCGGTGATCGTGCTGACCGCAAACGCCAGTCTCGACGGCCGGGTCAAGGGCCTCAATGAGGGCGCCGACGACTATCTGGCCAAGCCCTTCCAGATCGAAGAGCTCGAAGCACGAATCCGCGCGCAATTGCGCCGTGCCAATGACCGCACCGCGCCGGTCGTTGCCTGCGGTGATCTCGTCTTCGACACCAACACGCGGCTGTTTTCGCTTGCCGGCGAGGCGCTGGCGCTGACACCGCGCGAGCATGCCGTGCTTGAGCAATTGATGGTCAAGGCCGGACGCACGGTGAGCAAGGCGGCATTGTCGGCCGCGATCTACGATTTCGAGACCGACGCCGATCCCAGCGCCATCGAGATCTACGTGCACCGCGTGCGCAAGAAGCTCGAAGGGTCGCGGGTCCAGATCGCCACACTGCGTGGTCTCGGCTACCTCTTGCGCCAAGACGATTTGGCGCCGTGACGATCCTGGCGCCATGAGGATCAACAGCCTCCGCCTGCAATTGCTGGCATGGGTGGTGCTGCCGCTTGCCGGGCTCGCGACCATCAACCTGTGGACCAGCCAGCGCAACGCACTGGCGACCGCGGACCTGGTCGCCGACCGGATGCTCGTCGGATCGGCGCGGGCGATTGCCGAGCAGGTCGCCATGGTCGACGGCGTGCTCGATGCCACGGTGCCCCCGGCGGCGATCGAGATGTTCGACACCGGCGACCGCGACAGCGTCTACTATCGCGTCGAGACAGCCGGCGGGCGGCTGCTGACCGGATATCCCGACCTGCCCGAAGCGCCGCAGCATGCCAGTGTCGAGGCCGCCTACCGCGATCACCAGCTGCGGCTCCTGACCCTTGGCCATGCGGTGATCGGCGCCGGCAACGACTCGCCAATATCAGTCACCGTGGGCGTCACCCTTGCCGGCCATGACGCCATGGTCAAACAGCTTTGGTTCAGCGCCTTTGCCCAGCAACTGGCGCTGGTGGCGATTGCCGGCGTGTTCGTGCTGCTCGGCTTGCGTCGCGGCCTGGCGCCGTTGATCCGGCTGCGCGATGCGGTACGCTCGCCAAACCGCAGCGACCTTGACCCCGTCGAAGTGCCCGGTGCGCAAAGCGAGATCCGCCCGCTGATCGACGCCCTCAACGCCTACATGGAGCGCGTGCGGGCGCAGATGGCGGCGCAACGCCGCTTCATCGCCAATGCGGCGCACCAGCTGCGCACGCCCCTGGCGCTGCTGTCGACACAGGCAAGCTATGCGCTTCGCGAAAGTGCCGCCGATGCCCGCCAGGAGGCGCTGGTGGCGCTGCAGGCGAGTTCCGGTAAACTGGCGCGGCTGGCCGAACAGCTCTTGACCCTGTCACGCGCCGAGCCAGGCAGCCGGCGGCCGCGCGCCGACCGCATTGACCTGGCGGAAGCCGCCCGGCACGTGCTGGAAACCCTGGCGCCAACGGCCATCGATCGCAAAATAGATCTCGGCCTCGAGGAGGCTGGCCCCGTTCCGGTCATCGGCGACGGCACCATGCTGCGCGAGATGATCGTCAACCTCGTCGACAACGCGCTGCGCTACTCCCGGGCTGAGGGCAGTGTCACGGTGAAGCTGGCGGCCATCGACGGCGAAGCCGTGCTGACGGTCGCCGACGACGGGCCTGGCATTCCGGCGGACGAGCGAGACCATGTCTTCGAGCGCTTCTACCGTATTGCCGGTTCGACCGAGGAAGGCAGCGGGCTGGGACTCGCCATTGTACGCGAGGTCGTCGAAAATGCCGGCGGCCGCGTCACCCTTGGGGATGGCGCGGCCGGCGGTCTGTTGGTTGAGGTCAGGCTGCCGCTGGCCTGACCGGTCAGGCTGCCCCTGGTCTGACCGATCACGTTCCCTGCTCGTTGAACGGCGCCGGCCGCCACTTCACGACATAGTTCTCGAAGCGGGTGATGATGAACTCCACCACCAGCGCCATGACAGCCAGGATGATCATCGCGGCGAACACGCCATTGGCGTTGAAGGCGCCCTGCGCGGTCGAGATCAGCAGGCCCATGCCTTGCTTGGCGCCGAGGAACTCGCCGACCACCGCGCCGACCAGCGCGAAGCCGAAGCTGACATGCAGGCTGGCGAGGATCCAGCTCATCGCCGAAGGAATGATGACGGTGCGGGTGATCTGGAACGGCGAGGCGCCAAGGATCTGGGCATTGGCGATCATTGCCCTGTCGGCCTCGCGCACACCCTGGAAGGCGTTGGCGAAAACAACGAAGAACACCATCACCACGGCAAGCGCCACCTTGGACGCCATGCCGAGGCCGAGCGCGATGATGAACACCGAGCCGAGCACGACGCGCGGCACCGAATTGGCGATCTTGATGTAGATCGAAAAGACATCCGCCAACAGCCGATTGCGGCCGAGGATGATGCCGGCGGCGATGCCGCCAAGGGCACCGATGACAAAGCCGAGGAAGGTTTCCTCCAGCGTCACGTAGATCTGCAGCCAGAGTGGGCCTTGCGAGGTGCCTTCGGTGATCCACGACCAGATCTGCTGCCAGATGCCAGAAGGGCTGGCGAAGAAGAACGGGTCGATGATGTTGTAGTCGGCGCCGAGTTCCCACAGGCCAAGGAAGACGACCAGGATCGCCAGGCGCAAGGAGATGACAAGCGCGTGGCGGCGGCGCAGCCTTGCCCTCGCCCGGGCTTCGGCAACGGCGATGGAAGCATCGCGGACGGCGGCCTGGTTGGCGGTCGGAGAGATTGCGGTCATGCTGTTTCTCCTTTCAATGTCCGGTCTGCAAGGTCCGGCTCTGGCCGAGCTGCACTTCCTCGCGCAGATCGTTCCAGATCACCTTGGCGATCTCGACGAAGTTCGGGTCGTAGCGGATGTCGGCCATGACGCGCGGGCGCGGCAGGTCGATGCGGTAGACGCTCTTGACCGTGCCCGGCCCAGCGGTGAGCACATAGACCTTGTCGGCCAGCGCCACCGCCTCCTCTAGGTCGTGGGTGACGAAGACAACCGAGGATTTCTGCTCCGACCACAGATCCAGCAATTCGTCCTGCATGGCGGTGCGCGTCTGCATGTCGAGCGCGCTGAACGGCTCGTCCATCAAAAGGATCTTGGGCTGGTTGATGAAGGTCTGCGCCAGCGCGACGCGCTTGCGCATGCCGCCCGAAAGCTGGTGCGGATAGTGCTTCTCGAAGCGGCCGAGGCCGACGCGGGCGATCCAGTCGCGGGCGCGGTCGTAGGCCTGCGCCTTTGGCGTGCCGCGATAAAGTGGACCGGCGGCGACATTGTCGATGACACTGCGCCAGGGAAACAGCGCATCCGCCTGGAAGACAAAGCCGATGTCCCGGCTGATATCGGTGACCGGCGTGCCCATGACGCGGACATTGCCGGTCGTCGGCCGCAACAGGCCGGTGACCAGGTTGAGCGTCGTCGACTTGCCGCAGCCGGTCGGCCCGACGACGCAGGCGAACTCGCCGCGCGCCACGGTCATCGTGAAATCGCGGATCGCCGTCATCATGTGCCCGTCGGGCGTGACGAAACGCAAGGTCACATCATCGATGGCGATCGCGGCGTCGGCTTGTGGCGCGGCCTGAGACAGCTTCTCGGCCGCCATGGGTTGCACTTGCATGGCGCACTCCTGTCGCAATGGGGCAAGGGAGCCCGCGGCAGTGCCACGGATCTCCAGGTGTTCGGGAGGCCGCGCCGCTGCTTTCTTGATTCAAGCAGCCGGCGCAAGCCCTTGTTATTCAACGAGTGGTAGGCTGGCGCCGCTATTTGGCGGCGTCGACGAATTCGGTCGTGTAGGTCTTCGACAGGTCGATCTGCTTGCCTTGCAGGCTCTTCGAGAATGTCGAGAGAACCTTGAGCACGGTCGGCGGACCATCGGCCGGCATGCGGCCATCCGGCGTGAACATCGCCTTGCCGCCGGCCAGCCCCTGCACGTAAAGGTCCCGGTTGCCGGCATAATAATCCTTCGGCATCTTGTCGGCGATCTCTTCGGCCGAATGCGTGGCGATGAATTTCATCGTCTTGACGAAGGCATTGGCGAGCTTCTGTGCCTCATCCTTGTGGCCTTCGAGCCAGGAGGACTGGACATAGAAGGACGCCGCCGGATAGTCGCCGCCCAGCGCTTCCTTGGTCTTTTCGGGCGTGCGCATGTCGACCAGGATGCTTGCCTCGCCGGTCTTGAGCAGTTTGGCGATGGTCGGCTCGGTGGTCATGCCGGCCTGGATCTGGTCCTGCTTGACAGCGGCGATGAAGGTGTTGCCGGCGCCGACCGGCAGCAGCGTGTAGTCGCCGGGCTTCAGGCCGCTGCGCACGGCAAGATACTGGGTCAGGAAATCGGTCGAGGAGCCGAGACCGGTGACGCCGAGCGTGGCGCCCTTGAAATCGGCGGGCGACTTGATCTCCGGGTGCTTGGCGGAGACCAGCTCGACCTCACCAGGCGCTTGGCTGAACTGGACGATCGACTGGATGTATTTGCCCTTCGACTGCAGGTCGACGGTGTGATCGTAGAAGCCGACAACGCCTTGGACGGCACCGGCCAGCAGTTCATTTTCGGCCTCGACCCCGGCGCGCGAGTTGAGCAGTTCGACATCGAGCCCCTGGTCCTTGAAGTAGCCGAGCTGCTGGGTGAGCACGGCAGGCAGATAGATCTGCTTTTCCATGCCGCCGACGATGATGGTGATTTTGTCGGCAGCCGAAGCCACCGTGGCGCTTGTGGCTGCAATAGCAAGGCTTAGCGCCGCTGTGCGCAGGGCGCACTTCGAGATGAAACCGGTCACGAAACTTCCTCCACTTGGGCGGCGCGCCATCCCGGCTGCGCCGCATTCCTCCTTACCGGCCGCTCCCGCACCGGTCACACGGCGAACGCCGTAATGACTTCATGGCACGCCCAAGCTTTCAGCTGGCTTTCAGTCGTTTTAACGGCCGTTGAAATGGAATCCGTTGTGGCTGCCGGTCACGGAGCGCCGAAACCGAGAACGTCGCGCATGTCGTATTCGCCGGGCGGGCGTCCCTCGAGCCAGAGCGCGGCGGCAATGGCGCCGCGGGCGAACATGACGCGGTCGCCGGCCGCATGCGACAAGGTCACAAGCTCGCCTTCGGCACAGAAGCTCACGCTGTGCTCTCCGACGATGCTGCCGCCACGCACCACCGCGAAGCCGATCTCACCGGGAGGCCGCGCGCCAATGGCGCCATCGCGTGCACGCCTTGCGACCGTCTCCAGATC
>NZ_RZPW01000349.1:0-6218 GCF_003998455.1 Mesorhizobium sp. M7A.F.Ca.CA.001.08.2.1
GTGTCGTACTCATAGGAACCCGACAGGCCGAGCGAGAAGGCCTCCTCGTCGAGGGACAGAAGATGCTCCTCGCCGCTGATACGGTCGCGCACCACAATGCGCGGCAGGCCTTCCTTGCGTTCGAGCCGGACCATGTGGTCCCTGAAGCCGATCACCGACAGGATCAGCCGGCCGGGCTCGTGCGGCACCAGTTCCTGCCAGTTGGCGCGCACGGGATCGCTCGCCGGCGCCGTCATGATCTTGAAGTCCTTGGCGCCGTCGGCATTGGTCAGGATGAAGAAGATATCGCCGCCTTCTTCCAGCTCGTATTGAAGGCCAACCTCGCGCGGCGACACCAGTTTCGGTTCGGCAAACGGATCGTCGGCGCGCATCAGGCGGTATTCCGAAGTCTCGTGATCGTTGATGCCGATCATGATCCATTCGTTGTTGCGGGTGCCGTCGACATTCATGAAGAAGCCGGGATCGGTTTCCTCATAGATCAGCCGGTCGCTGTCCGGGCTGTCGCCCAGCGCATGGAACAGTACCTTGGACGGGCGATGGTTGGGATCGAGACGCGTGTAGAAGAAGCCGTCATTGCCTGCGTTCCAGACGCCTGAACCGCCGGTGTCGGGGATCTGGTCGGCAAGCTCCTTGCCATCGGCAAGGTCGCGCACGCGAAGCGTGTAGAATTCGGAGCCCTTGTCGTCGAATGCCCATAGCAGCTTGGCGTGGTCGGCCGAATGGTCGACACCGCCAAGACGGAAATAGGCCTTGCCCGCGGCCTCCGCGTCGCCATCGAGCAGGATATGCTCGGCGCCGCCGTCGCGCGACATGCGGAAATAGCGCGGCTGCTCGCCACCAAGTTTAAAGGACGAGCCGTAGGCATAGGGCCCATCCTTCATCGGCACGGAAGAATCGTCTTCCTTGATACGGCCCTTCATCTCCTTGAAAAGCTGCTTTTGCAGTTCGACCGTGTCGGCCATCAGCTTCGACTGGTAAGCATTCTCCGCCTCGAGTTCTGCGCGGATCCCCGCATCGAGCAATGACGGGTCGCGGAACATCTCCTGCCAGTTGTCGGCCCGTAGCCAGGCATAGTCGTCGGTTCGCGTGATGCCGTGATGCGTGTCGGAAACCGGCCGCTTCTCGGGCGTTGGCGGGCTGACGATCGGAAATATGGATGTCTTGGTCATTGCATCTCGCTTTGCCAGTATCTTCAATGGGCCAGTATCTTCAATGGGCCAGTATCTTGAAGGGCCATCTCGAATGGAGAAATATCTTGAATGGCAAATGAACACGCCGATCAGGGCAGGTTCAAGAGCCGGAGCGTATGGGTTGTGTCGGCTCCAGGAGATGAGCCGGGAGGAGAGATGATGACTATTTGGTCTCGGACTGCTGCGGCTTTCGCCGTTGCTTCGCTAACTCTGGGCTTTGCCGGCCAGTCTCATGCGACCGTATTCGCGGCTTGGCAAGTGGCCAATGTCCCGTTCGGCGACACGCTCAATGTACGCAAATACCCTTCGGGCACATCCCAAAAGCAGGCGGGATATCCGAACGGTACCGTTCTGCAGATGACCGGGCGATGCACCGGCGGAATAAACCTGCTCGACATCGCCAACCAGCCGGCATGGAAGCAGGCACAAAAGATTCGCTATCGCTGGTGCGAAGTCTGGCATGATCCGGTCCAGAACGGCAATTTCGTCACCGGCTGGGCCTATGGCAAATACATCATCCCGCATTGATTGACGCGGCAGCAATCAGCCGATCGGTCGGATGACTGGCATGTCGCCTGATTGCTCGTATATGACCACGGCAACCTGTGGTTTTGTGGACAAATGCGAACAACCAATATTTCTCGAGCGATAGCCAAGCAAGATCAAACATTAAAACCCGTTTCGTGAGTTGCCACGAATGTAACGGCGATCTGACGTTGCGTCAGCCGCCGCCGACGGGAACGCGAAATATCGATAAATTACACAATGCACGAAAGATTGAAGCTGATCGCGGAACATTTGATCAATATCGTTCAATATAGCGCGAGGGGCGAATTGACTTACTTGGTCTGCACGCTCATTGATGTGCCCGCGACACGAATCGTAGAAACTCTACCTGCACAAAATTCGTGCGATGCCCTGCTTGTAAAAAAGGGCGCAGATCGATGTAACTCTTGTTGGGGACCGAAGACCATGGATATTGTCGAAACACCTTCCAGAAACAGCGATGCGCTGATCGAATTGACCGCCGATGTGGTGGCCGCCTATGTCAGCAACAATCCCGTGCCGGTCGGCGAACTGCCGAACCTGATATCCGATGTCCATGCCGCACTCGGGCGTGTGGGCGGAACCGCCGAACAGCCGCCTGCCGACAAGCAGAAGCCGGCGGTCAACCCGAAGCGGTCGGTTCATGACGACTACATCGTCTGCCTTGAAGACGGCAAGAAGTTCAAGTCGCTGAAGCGCCACCTGATGACCCACTATGACCTGACGCCGGACCAGTATCGCGAAAAGTGGAACCTCGACCCGACCTATCCGATGGTTGCACCCAACTATGCAGCTGCCCGGTCCCAGCTCGCCAAGAAGATGGGTCTCGGCCGCAAGCGCAAAGCGCGGTAATTGCTGCCAGCCAGATCGGATCGACATCAACGGCGCCTTCAGGCGCCGTTTGATTTTTGCGAGCCGCGACGCGCGGATCGGGTCGGGAAGCGTCAGGCGGTCTGCTTGAGCGCTGCCTCGGCGTCGCGCTTGATGCGCGTGACCATCGAGCGAAGGCCGTTGGCGCGCTGCGGCGACAGATGTTCGTCGAGGCCGAGTTCTTTCAATGTCGCTTCCGCATCGGTCTTCTGGATTTCGCTGGCGGTCCTGCCGGAAAACAGCGCCAGCATGATCGCGACCAGCCCACGCACGATATGAGCGTCCGAATCGCCGGTGAAGGTGATGACAGGATCGGCTCCAGCTCCGCGTTCGGTGGTCAGCCAGACCTGGCTGACGCATCCCGGCACCTTGTTGGCGGGGCTGCGCTGCTCGTCCGGAAACGGCGGCAGCGCCTCGCCGAGTTCGATGACATAACGATAGCGGTCTTCCCATTCCTCGAGGAACGAGAAGTCGTCGCGGATCGTCTGGATCGTGGTGGTCATGTCTGGGATATAGTCACGCGGCGGCTCCGCGTCACGGAAAAAACAAGGACACCGCGGGCGTCGAGAGGGCAGACAGCCCGCGGTGCGCCGTCGAAACGGCTTAATTCTGAGGCGGCAGGTTGACGGTCTCGGGCAAGACGATTCCTTCGGGCAGGCTGCCGGTCATCGTCGACGTGTCGGGGCCGGCGGCGGACTTGTCGTCCATCATCGCTGCCGCGATCTTGGCGGTCTCCTTGGCGCGGGCGGTAATGGTGTGCATCGCCGACTTGCCGGTCTCGCAGACATCGGGTTTGCGTTCGCAAATGCCGGCGATATCGCCAACCGCTTCGCGTGCCGCAAACAAGGCCTGGATCGGTCCGACGCTTTCATGCCCCGCTTCATCGGGGCCGACACTCAATGGCAGCGCCAGCAGCACCAGCGAAAACCAGAAAGCCATTCTTATGAGGAAGACCATGCCCTTGCCCTCTCGTCGTGACCGGATCATGCATCCATATGGCATGACCTCTTTTGTAGGCAGGATTTTGGCACACAGGCGCAAAGGACGGCTTGCGGGCAAAGAGAGAATTTTCCTCAAATTTTAGGCAAATTCGAAACGAACCGTTCTGCAATCGATTTGTCTCAAATCCGAGTAATTTTCCTTAACAACAAATAACCATATATCCCCATGATTTCCCTGCGTTTTTCTTGAAATAGGGAAGTCCAGGTGCCGAGTGCGCCCGGCCGATGGGTGCCGTCGGCGGATAACTCTCCGTTTACTATGGCTGCATTTGTCCGTGCTTTCGGCCGCCGGCATCCCGATATTTGCCGCAGGCCGGGCCCTGGTCGGCCCTGCCTTATCCATTCCTTAAACGCTGGATGCGAGTTTCAAAGCCAACCAGAACCATCTGCAAAGCAGAGCTGTCCACGACAAGTGCGAGTGCGTTGAGTTGAGTTCAATCAAGGCCAGATACGTTGAATTGCCTGGCGCGATTTCGGCCGGTTGCGAACGTATGGTCCATCCGTCCATCCTTGGGCGGAGCGACCGCGAGCGCCAGCGCCGCTTTATCGGCGTCATGCTCGCCGCTCCTTTCTTTGTCGCCGGTGCCGCGGTCACGCTGGTTACTTCAGGCATGGGCGTCGCCGTCACCATGGCCGCCATCTTCGCCGCCTTTGGCCTGTGCTGGTTCGTCGCCTTGCTGGTGGCGGCGACCGGCAAGATGGCGATAGCGAGTTGGGTCGCCCTGGTGCTGGCCGGCATTTCTCTCGGCAGTCTCATTGCCGCCGCGGGCGGGCTGAGTTCGCCTGTCGCCATGCTTGTCGTGGCGCTGCCTTTTGAAGCCTGGTGGATCGGCGCTTCGCGGCGCGCGGCACTGTGGGGAGCCGTGTCGGCCGCTGTCGCCATCTTGGCTCAGCCTTTGGCTGGAACCGTATTCCCGTTCGCAGGAGCGCAGATCGCGGCGTGGCACTGGTTGGTGCCGTTGGCCTGGACGCTCACACTGATCCCGCGCGCATCGGCATTTCAAAACACGGCCGATGCGGCTGATGTGCTCGACACTGCCGACCGGCTCGAAGACATCATCGATGCGGTGGTCTTGCGCGTCGCCCGTCATGGCGAGGTCCTGGACGCGTCGCCAAAAGCGCGCACGCTTTTGAAACTGCCGCCCGAACTGCTGTCCGGAAACGGCCTCTTCGATCGCGTCCATCTGTCGGATCGCGTTTCCTATCTCAGCGCAATGGCCGACATGCGCGACGGCGCACTGTCGCGCCGGCTCGAATTGCGCATCCGGCTGCCTCAGAATGGCAATGGCCTGACGGCCGACAATTACCGGCCGTTCTCGCTTGATCTCGTGCGTGGTGAGGAACAGGGTGATGTCTTTACGTTCGTCCTGAGGCAGAATGACGAGATCGCCCGGTTGCGCGAGGATCTGGCGGCAGCCAATGAGGCGGCCGCGTCCGCCGAGGTGGCGAAGGGACGCTTCCTGGCGGTGGTCAGCCACGAACTGCGCACGCCGTTAAATGCCATTATCGGCTTCTCGGATATGCTGCTGCATGAGATGTTCGGCGCCTTCAAGGATCCGCGCCAGAAAGAATATGTCGGCTTGGTACGGGATTCGGGCCAGCATCTGCTCGCCGTCGTAACCTCGATACTCGACGTGTCCAGGATTGAATCGGGCGTCTATGCGACCGAACCCGAGCCGTTCCGGTTCGCGGAAGCGGTCGACATGTGCCAGTCGATGATGCAACTGCAGGCGCAGGCCAAGAACATCGATCTGCAGGCGCAGATCGCGCCGGACGCCGGCGACATCAATGCCGATCAGCGCGCCGTGCAGCAGATGCTCATCAACCTGGTCTCCAACGCGATCAAGTTCACTCCCGACGGCGGCGACGTCGTCGTCGGCGCCAAGCGGATCGGTTCGCGCCTGCATTTCTGGGTCAGGGACACCGGCATCGGCATCGCCGAGGAGGATTTCGCCAATCTCGGCAAGCCCTTCATACAGATCCAGAACGACTATACGCGCCGTTTCGAGGGGACTGGTCTTGGCCTTTCACTGGTCAAGGGCCTGGTGGCGCTGCACGAGGGCACGATGTCCATCGAAAGCATGCCAGGCGAGGGCACCACGGTGACCATCAGCCTGCCGGTGAACGGACCGAAGGGACATCAGGCGGAGAAAGCCGGCGTGCTGACCATGCCTGTGGCGATGGCGAAAGGGGACAGAGATGGCTCGCTCCGCAAAACCGGCTAAGGCGGTCAAGCGCCGCAGCAATGCCTTTCAGGACGGCGCTGTCGCCGTCGGCGGCATGATCTCGCGCAATCCCGTCCTGGTGGGCGGCTCGACGGCATTCCTGGTGACGCTGTTCTACGTCTCGGCCAATGCCTTGTGGTACCAACCTTTCCCGCATGCCGGCGCATTTTTTGCGACCCGCAGCATTGCGGGCTTTCCGCACGCGACGCCCGACGAACCGGAGACGACATTCAACATCGTGCGGCCATCCGGCGCGCCGGCACCGATCAAGGGCGATCCGGTTGTCGAGCAGGTGCAAGGCATATTGAAGGATCTCGATTTCTATTCCGGGACGGTTGACGGCATTTCCGGACCCAACACCCGCAAGGCCATCCAGGACTATCAGC
>NZ_RZPW01000034.1:0-17317 GCF_003998455.1 Mesorhizobium sp. M7A.F.Ca.CA.001.08.2.1
CTGCGTGTACGGTCGAGATCGCCGCGCAAGCTGTCGAGTTCACCGCGCAGGCGCCCCCAAAGGAACCAGCCGACCAATACGCCTATCAGGAACGCCAGGACCACGTAGAAAAAAGTGCCCATTGTCTCTCTCCAGTCAGATCCGTCTGCCGTGGGTCATGATCTTCGGCGAAGGACTACTCTTGGTGGTTCCGCGGTAAGCAGAACAGCCGGCTTCGGTTCGAGCTGTCGGCGATCGGCTTTGCTTGCCCATGGCCAACGGCCGTTGTCGCGTTCGCCTGAGCGCCACGGCCGGCTGAGATTTCTCCTCGCCGATCCGCATGCGCTCCGGCTGAGCTTGGAGCGAAGGCTATCATAGAGCTTGTGGAAAGCTATCGGAAAACTTCGGTGGAGAGTACTTCAAGAACAGATATTTAGGGCGATAGTAGAGCTGTCCCAACATGCATTCCGGCTAAACTGTTAGAGCGACGCCTGGGGGCGCATTTCAAGTGTCGAGCGCTTCCAGCTCGTCGATCAGGCCACTGATGACGCCAAGTCCGATCTGCCAGAAGGCGGGATCGGTGGCGTCGAGCCCGAAGGGCGCCAGAAGCTCGGAATGATGTTTGGTGCCGCCGGCGCGCAGCATTTCGAAATACTTGTCCTGAAAGCCGCGCTCGGCGTTCTGGTAGACCGCGTAGAGCGAGTTCACCAGGCAGTCGCCGAAAGCATAGGCATAGACATAAAAGGGCGAATGGATGAAGTGCGGGATGTAGGTCCAGAACACCTCATAGCCTTCGCGCAGCTTGATGGCGGGACCCAGACTTTCGGCCTGCACTTCGAGCCAGAACTGACCGAGCCTGTCGGAGGTCAGTTCACCGTTCTTGCGTTCGGCATGCACCTTTCGCTCGAATTCATAGAAGGCGATCTGGCGCACGACCGTGTTGATCATGTCCTCGACCTTCTGGGCGAGCATGGCCTTGCGCTCGCGCCGGTCGGTGGTCTGGTCGAGCAGCGAGCGGAAGGTCAGCATCTCGCCGAAGACCGATGCCGTCTCGGCCAGCGTCAGCGGCGTCGAGGCCATCAGCGCACCCTGGCCGCCGGCCAGCACCTGATGCACGCCATGGCCAAGCTCGTGCGCCAGCGTCATCACATCGCGCGGCTTGCCCATGTAGTTGAGCAGGACGTAGGGATGCGCCGACGGTACGGTCGGATGCGCGAAGGCGCCAGGCGACTTGCCGGGCCGCACCGGCGCATCGATCCAGTTGCGGTCGAAGAAGGTTCGCGCGATCTCGGCCATGTCGGGCGAAAAGCGCTGATAGGCGGACAGCACGGTGTTCCTGGCCTCGTCCCAGCCGATGATCGCTTGGGGCGTATCCGGCAACGGCGCGTTGCGGTCCCAATGGTTCATCACCTCCATGCCAAGCCAGCGTGCCTTCATCGCGTAGTAGCGGTGCGAGAGGCGCGGATAGGCATCGCGAACGGCGGAGGCCAAGGCGTCCACCACACTGCGCTCGACGCGGTTGGCCAGATGGCGTGAATCGGCGATGTCCTCGAAGCCACGCCAGCGGTCGGATATCTCCTTGTCCTTGGCCAGCGTGTTGGTGATCAGCGTGAAGGTGCGCAAGTTCTTGCGGAAGGTCGTGGCCAGCGCCTCGGACGCCCGGCGGCGCACCTCGCCGTCGGCGTCCTGCAGACGATTCAGCGCCGGCTCCAACGTCAGTTCCTCGCCGTCGATGTGGAAGCGAAGGTCGGTCATCGTCTCGTCGAACAGGCGGTTCCAGGCGCCGCGTCCGGTGATCGACTTTTCGTGGAAGAGCTGCTCGACGCGGTCCTCGAGCTGGTAAGGCTTGTCCTTGCGCAGATCGAGCACCCATGGCCGATAGTGGCCAAAGGCGGGATCGCCGGCGAGCGCGCCTTCGATCGACGCATCGTCGATCAGGTTGAGTTCGAGCGCGAAGAACAGAAGGTGCGCGCTGGCGTCGGTCATCTTCTCCTGGATGTCGCCATAGAGCTTGGCGCGCTGGGGATCGGCGGTGTTTCCGGCATAAACCAGTCCCGCATAGGAGACGATGCGGCCGATCAGTTCCTCCAGCGCCTCGTAGGCGACAAGCGCCTCGCCCAACCTGCCGGCGCCGCCGCGCTCGGCTTCGGCGGCCAGCGTACCCTTCCAGCGGCTCTCGAAACTGGTGGCATCGGTGGCGGCCTTGGCGATGTCGCGCTTCAGCTCCGGCGCGTCCATGCCGGCATAGAGGTCGGCAAGGTTCCATTCCGGCAGGTCGCCCAGCTCGGCCGCGCCTTGACCCGACGCCGGCGCCGCCAGCCGCCGTGCGGAAACCGTGTGCCCAGAATCCCTATGCATTGCCGACACCTTCCGTGGCCAAGGTTCAAGGAGAAACGAGAAGCCGGTCAAATCCTAAGGAATTCATTCACCGGGTTTTTTGAAACCTTATTTAGAACCCTGTGCCAAGATGGTCCACAGGGCAGAATTCCTCGGGCGGGCAGTCACACCAGTCATGACAGGTTCCATACTCATAGTCGATGACGATCCGGTGCAACGCCGGCTGCTCGAAGCGGCGGTGACGCGGTTCGGCTACAGCGCAATCGTGGTCGACGGCGGCGCGGCCGCTCTCGACATCCTCGATGGACCCGGCGCCCGCGAGGTGTCGGTGGTCATCCTCGATCTGGTCATGCCCGGTCTCGACGGTATCGGCGTGCTGAAGGCGATGCGTGAGCGCGACATCAACGTGCCGGCGATCGTGCAAACCGCGCAGGGCGGAATCGAGACCGTGGTTTCGGCGATGCGTCATGGCGCCTTCGATTTCGTCGTCAAGCCGGCGTCTCCCGACAGGCTGCAGGCGTCGATCGGCAATGCGCTCAAGGTCGAGGCCGTCGAGGGCGAGGTCAAGCGCACATCGCGCCGGCGCGGCGGCCTCCTGACCTTCAAGGACATGATCACGCACAGCCCGGCCATGGACAGGGTGATCCGCCTTGGCCAGAAAGCGGCGGCATCCAACATTCCGATCCTGATCGAGGGCGAGTCCGGCGTCGGCAAGGAACTGGTGGCGCGTGCCATCCAGGGCAGTGGCGACCGCCGCACGAAGCCCTTCGTCACCGTCAATTGCGGCGCCATTCCAGACAATCTGGTCGAATCGATCCTGTTCGGTCACGAGAAGGGCTCGTTCACCGGGGCCACCGACAAGCACACCGGCAAGTTCGTCGAAGCGCATTCGGGCACGCTGTTTCTCGACGAGATCGGCGACCTGCCGCTCGACGTGCAGGTCAAGCTGTTGCGCGCGGTCCAGGACGGCGAGGTCGACCCGGTCGGTGGGCGCTCGACCGTCAGGGTCGACATCAGGCTGATTTCGGCGACGCACCGCAACCTCCTACAGCAGGTCAAGGACGGCAAGTTCCGCGAGGATCTGTTCTACCGGCTGAACGTCTATCCGATCTTCGTGCCGCCGCTGCGCGACCGCCGCGACGACATCCCGTATCTGGTCACCCATTTCATGGAGAAGGTCGCGCCGGCCGACCCGCACCGTCGCCTGCAAGGTATTTCGGCGGCAGCGCTCGCCGTGCTGCAGGCCTATGACTGGCCCGGAAACATCCGGCAGCTCGAAAACGCCGTCTTTCGCGCCTCGGTGCTTTGCGAAGGCGATGTGCTTGCCGCCGAGGACTTCCCGCAGATCCGGGCGCAAGTGGAAGGCACCGTCAACCTCGATATGGATGGCGACGCGCCGTCGCCGTCCTTGCCTTTGCAGGCGCGCGATGACGAAGCCTTGCCCGGCGAGGGCGGCCCGGCAATCGCGTTCGATCCGCCGGCAAGGCTGCAGCCTCGCTTCGGCACGTTGCGGGCGCTCGACGAGCGCGGCAATGTGCGGGCACTTGCCGATGTCGAACTCGAGATGATCAAGCTTGCCATCGATCACTACAACGGACAGATGAGCGAAGTCGCCCGCCGACTCGGCATCGGCCGCTCGACGCTCTATCGCAAGCTCAAGGAACACGGCATCGATCCGGAGACAGGCCGCGTCGATCGACTAGCCTCCTAAGGGCGATGCCGGGCTGAGCTTTGGCCCGGCTTCCGGCTTTGCCACAAGGCCGGCGCCAGCTTGCAATGCCACAACGGGCCTTGTATCGCCGTTTCAGCGGCATTGTGGCTGTCCCGTGGACAGCTCTGTTCACGCATTAAGGCTAGCGGTAACAGATCGTGTTCGGGGCGAAGGCGAAAATCTGATCTAAACCAGCGGTTTACCAAGAAACCTTGTGAACAATTTTTGACGGGATATCGCCACGGTGTTACCGCATTTCGGCTTCAATAAGCGATGATTAACCATTAGGATCGATATTCGGGTGTGCTAATGCCACATCCGTTTGGACAAATCCGGGGACAAACGGCAGCCTGCAAGGCCTTTTGATTTGAACAGAATCGAACGACACACAAACAGGCGGCACCATCATTTGAGCGTCTGGCCGAAGTGGCTGGCAGTGTTGGTTGTCGCTTTTGGTTTTGTTGCCGCGGCTGCGAGCGGAGCCAGCGCCGAAACACGGTCGCTGAAGCTTTATCATCTCCACACCCATGAGAAGGCCGAGATCGTCTACAAGCGCAACGGCCGCTACGTCCCCGAAGGTCTCCGCAAGATCAACATCATTTTGCGCGACTGGCGTCGCAACGAGCCGACCAAGATGGATCCGCGCCTGCTGGATCTCGTCTGGGAGGCGTATCGGGAAGCAGGTGCCACGGACTACATCCAGGTCGTGTGCGGCTATCGCTCGCCGTCGACGAACTCGATGCTGCGCAGCCGCAGCAGGGGCGTGGCCGAGAAGAGCCAGCACATGCTCGGCAAGGCGATGGATTTCTATATTCCCGGCGTGCCGCTGAAGAAGCTGCGCAACATCGGCCTCAAGATGCAGGGCGGCGGCGTCGGCTACTATCCGTCATCGGGTTCGCCGTTCGTCCACATGGATGTCGGCAATGTGCGCCATTGGCCCGGTATCAGCCGGCAGGAACTGGTCTCCCTGTTCCCCAATGGCAAGACGCTGCATGTGCCGAGCGACGGCAGGCCGCTGCCCGGCTTTGAGCAGGCGCTCGCCTCCTACAAGGCGCGCAAGGGATCGGGCTCGCCGGCCATCGAGATGGCCAGTGCCGGCGGCAGCAGCAAGAAATCGGGTGGATTCCTGTCGGCTTTCTTCGGTGGCGGCGGCGACGACGAGGCCGACGACAGCGCCGATGTCGAGACCGCTTCGGCCGCCCCCCCGCCCAAGGCGAGAAACCTGAAGCCGGCAGCGGCGGCCAAGACCAGCAACCTCCCGGGCATCGCCATCGTGGCGCCGGAGAATGCGCGGCGCGCCGAGATTCCGCAAGTGACCGAACAGCAGGCTCCGGAGCCTGAACAGGACACGCCGGAGACGATCATCGCGGCTTTGCCGGCCCGAAGCATTCCGCTGCCGGATTTCGCACCGCGGCCGAAAGCCGATGTCGGCGCGCAGCAGCCTGAGAATGTTCCCTTTGCGATGGCGGAGGCGACAGCCACCACCGAGCAGGCCGTGGCGACCGCGCATGCGCCGGCGAGCGTTCCTTTCGGCATGGCCGATGCAACGGCTTCGGCTGATGCGACCCAGGTCGCGGTCAACAACATACCGTTGCCGACATGGCGTCCCGACAATTCGCTGCCGGCCGCTCTGGCTGCGCCGCCCAGCAAGGATGTGCTGATGGCGCTGGCGGAGACGGCCGACCAAGGCAAGACCGCGACCGATGCGTTCTCGGTGCTGCCGACGGCGCGGCCCGAGATGGCCAGGCCGGACGCGGTCAAGGCCGTGCTCGACGAGGCCAATGCCCAGGTCGGTGCGGCCGATTACCAGCTTGCTTCCTTGTCCGGGTCCGAGCCGCGTTCGGCGTTCAACGATCCGGGCACCAACACCGCATCGCCGCGCGATGCTGTCGTGGCCCGCCCAGTCGGTTCCGATCCGGCCGCCGCGATCGGCGCCGGCGTCAAGACGACGCGCAAGGAATCGAGAGCCACCGCCCGCGACCTGAAGCCAGGCCCCAAGGCCATGGTGGTTGCAGCCGCACCGCAGGCCGCCCGTTGGGCCTTGACCAGCGGCGAGCAGGTCGCCACCGTTTCAAGCGCGACGACGGCGCCGGGTTACGCCTACAGCATCGTGCACACGCCGCCGAGCGAGGTCTACACCGCTGGCTTCCAGCCGAGCAGCCAGGTGGCCGATGCCAATCGCTTCACCGGCAACGCCGTCAAGTTCATGTCGGTAGCTCGCTTCCAGACCAAATGACGGCAAATCAACCGACAAAGCCGCGCCGGGCAACCAGCGCGGCTTTTTGCTGCGTGGCCGGATCCGGTCGCGCGGCCCGCCGGCTTCCGATCACACCGGCCTGACATTGCCGTGATCGTGGAACGCCTCGGGCCGTCAACGGTTTCTCCCTCGTTCGTTCAAACCCGGGGATACCCATGAAGAAGATTCTACTGGCATCGGTCATCGCGTTGGCAACCGCTTCGGCGGTCATCGCCCCTACGCAGGCCGAAACCATTGTCGTCAAGACCCACGATCACATGCACATGAAGAAGCACTGCCGGACCAAGGTTGTCACGACCTGGAAGCATCATCATAGGGTGGTCAGGGAAGTCAGGGTCTGCAACTGATCCGGCCAAGGCAGGCCTGGAAAAAACATCCGGCGGAAACCCGGTCGACGCAAGTCGGCCGGGTTTTTCCATGCCGCCATGAAAGCCTTATTTTGCGAGCTTGCTCGCCGCGCGCGCCAAGGCTTCGATCTCGTCCCATTTGCCGGCCTTGACGAGGTCGTCGGGCGCCACCCAGGAGCCGCCGACGCAGACCACGTTGGGCAGGCTGAGATAGTCAGCTGCGTTCTTGGCCGAGATGCCGCCGGTCGGGCAGAATTTCACATCGGCGAGCGGCGAGGCGAAGGCCTTCAGCGAAGCGATGCCGCCCGACTGCTCGGCCGGGAAGAATTTCAGGAAGCGCAGGCCGGCTTCGCGCGCGGCCATGATCTCGCCGGGGGTGATCGCACCGGGCAGCAGCGGAACATCGCTGGCGGCGGCTGCCGACAGAAGCTCGCGGGTGATGCCGGGGCTGACGATGAAGCGCGAGCCCGCGGCGGCAGCCTCTTCGAACTGCCTGGCATCGAGAATGGTGCCGGCGCCGACGATGGCGTCCTCGACTTCACCAGCGACCCGCCGGATCGCTTCCAGCGCGTCGGCGGTCCTCAGCGTGATCTCGATCGCAGGCAGGCCGCCGCGCGCCAGAGCGCGGGCCAGCGGCACGGCATTGGCGACATCGGAGATCTTCAGCACCGGGATGACGGGCTGGCCGTTGAGGAGCGACAGAAGTTTTTCGGTCTTGCTGGGCATGTGTCTCTCCGTGGCGTGGGACAATTCAACCGATTAGCAGAAGGCCGTTTTCCTGTCCACGAAACCGGCCGTGTCGCGATGTCACGCGTCACCCATGCTCGCCAAGCCCAAGTTGACAAGGGTGGCTGCCGGCTCGATGGTGCCGACAGCTTTTGTCCGGGTGGCTTTTCAGGATAGGAATTTTTTCTTGACTCCCTGATCTCAGCTATGGTACAAATTCGCCCATGGTGCAGATTTGCGCCAGTGACCCGCCGAACAGGATGCCTGCTTTGCCTTGAATCGGCTTGCTCGAGCGTCTAGTGGCTTCGGCGATGACATCACTTCCACTCCTTCGCGTCGCCGCGCTCTACCGGTTTGCCCGGCTCGACGCTTTCGAAGAACTGCGCGCGCCGCTCGCCGCATTCTGCTGCGGGCGCGGCATAAAGGGCACGCTGCTGCTGGCGCATGAAGGCATCAACGGCACCGTCGCCGGCAGCGAGACGGCAATTGCCGAACTGATCGCGTATCTCGAAGCCATCGAAGGGCTTGCCGGACTCGAGGTCAAGTACAGCGCGGCCGCGGACATGCCGTTCCATCGCATGAAGGTGCGGCTGAAGCGCGAGATCGTCACCATGGGTGTCGATGACATCGATCCTTCGAAAAGTGCCGGCACCTACGTTGCGCCGGCCGACTGGAACGCTCTGATTTCGCAGCCCGGCACTGTCATCATCGACACGCGCAACGCCTATGAGGTGTCGATCGGCACGTTCAAGGGTGCGATCGACCCGGCCACCGCAAGCTTTCGCGAGTTCCCGGCCTGGGTGGAAACGCACCGGGCGGAGCTCGAAGGCCGCAAGGTTGCGATGTTCTGCACCGGCGGCATACGCTGCGAAAAGGCAACCGCCTATGTCAAATCGCTCGGCTTCGAGGATGTCTTCCATCTCAAGGGCGGTATCCTCAAATACCTCGAAGAGGTTCCGGCCGAACAGAGCCTCTGGCAAGGCGAGTGCTTCGTCTTCGACGAGCGCGTTTCGGTGTCGCACGGCCTTGCCGAGGGCGACGCGGAACTGTGCCGCGCCTGCCGCCACCCGCTGACGCCGGGCGAGCTGACGTCGCCCAAATTCGCTGCCGGTATTTCGTGCCCGCATTGCTTCGATGCGCGTTCGGACGAGGACCGCCAGCGTTATGCCGAGCGCCAGCGGCAGGTCGAGCTTGCGCAGGCGCGGGGCAGGGGGCCGCATATCGGCTCCTGATCCAGCATCGTGCTGCTGCAAAGCGGCTGCCTGTCATTGCAATGTCAAGTTTCGGGACCTACGTCTTCGACGTTCGAAACCCGCCCGTTGGCCGGGCAAATCCTGGAGGCACTGAATGTTCGATCCCAAGAAGCTTCTCGACGATCTGCTCGGCTCGCAAATCCCCGGCACCAGCGGCACCGTTCGCGACAAGGCGGGGCAGGCCGTGCAGATGGCCAAGGACAATCCGCTGGCCGCCGGTGCGCTGGCCGCGGTGCTGCTCGGAACCGGTACTGGCCGCAACGTGACGGGCGCCGCGGTGAAGCTTGGCGGACTGGCCGCGATCGGCGGCCTCGCCTACAAGGCCTACCAGAATTACAAGGCCGGCAACGCGCCCGCGGAAGCACCGGCGGCCGGCGAACCGGAATTGCTGCCGCCGCCCAAGGATACCCCCTTCCACCCGTCGCAGGCGCCGCAAGGCGAGGACGAATTCACGCTGACGCTGGTTCGGGCGATGATTTCGGCGGCGAAGGCCGATGGCCATATCGACGATGAAGAGCGCCAGAAGATCGCCGGCAAGCTCAGCCTGGCCGGCATAGGCTCCGACGCCGAAAAGTTCCTGATGGCGGAGCTGGCAAGCCCGCTCGACCTCGACACGCTGGTGGCCGGCGCCAAGACCGATGCGCAGAAGCTCGAACTCTACACGGCGTCGCGCCTGACCATCGATCCCGACACACGCGCCGAGCGCGGTTATCTCGACCTGCTTGCCGGCCGGCTCGGCCTGCCGGACGCGCTGGTCGACCATGTCGAGGCGACGGTTTCGGCGGCCAAGGTGCCGGCCAAGGCCGGGACGTCACCCAATCCGCGCTGGTAGGCCAAAACGGCACAGGGGGCACTTTCCGGGTTAACCGCTCATTAACCCAGCAAGCGCATCATTCAACACAGTCGGATCGGCTTTTCCTCCTCCCAAGCCCGGTTCAGATCAGGGGCGGTCGCCAATGGCCGCCCTTTTTGTCGGTCCGGCCGGATGGACACGCTTGCCATCGCCGCCGTCATTTGCGATGCCTTCCTTTTCGAGCCAACCCCCCAAAATCAGTCGAGCAAGCGCAGCGCTGCCGGAGGACAATAGCCATGACCGAGCAAAGAACCGCCATCGTCACCGGGGCCGGCACGGGCATCGGCAAGAGCGTCGCCACGGCGCTGCTCAGGGCCGGCTGGAACACGGTGTTCTGCGGACGCCGCAAATCCGTGCTGGATGCAGCCGTGGCTGAGGCCGGGTCCACCGGCGCCAAGGCCCTGGCGGTTGCCTGCGATATCAGCAAGGCAGGCGAGGTCGACGATCTGTTCGAGACCGTGGCGGCAGCCTTCGGCCGTGTCGACCTGCTCTTCAACAATGCCGGCATGGGCTACAAATCGACCCCGATCGACGAGATACCGGTCGAAGTGTGGAACGATATCGTCGGCGTCAACCTCACCGGTTCGTTCCTGTGCGCCCGTGCCGCCTTTGGCGCCATGCGCAAGCAGAAGCCGATGGGTGGCCGCATCATCAACAACGGTTCGGTGTCGGCCTATGCGCCGCGCCCAGGCTCGGTGCCCTACACGGCGACCAAGCATGCCATCACCGGACTGACCAAGACGCTGGCGCTCGACGGCCGGCCCTATGACATCGCCTGCGGCCAGATCGACATCGGCAATGCGCTGACCGACATGGCGCAGCCGATGACGGTCGGCGTGCCGCAGGCCAATGGCTCGATCGCAGCCGAAGCGGTGATGGATGTTCAGCGCGTCGCCGACGCCGTCGTTCACATGGCCAGCCTGCCGCTCGACGCCAACGTGCTGTTCATGACCGTGATGGCGACCAAGATGCCGTTTGTCGGGCGTGGGTAGTTATTTCCCGGCCAGCGGCACGATGAAAGGCCGGCGAACGCTGGGACGCTGCGAAGCAGCGGGGACCCAGCCGGGTGGTTTTATTTTCCCGCAAGCGGCACGCCGGGCTTGAACAGCAGAATGGGCCTGATCTCGTAAACGGCGGTGGGATTGACGCGGCGAAGGTCGCGGGCGATCGCGATGGCCTCGTCTCGCGTGGCGCAGTCGACGACATAGAGCCCGAGCAACTGTTCCTTGGTTTCGGCGAAAGGACCGTCGATGATCACACCGTCGCCCGGGCCGCGCAGGGTGATGGCATCCTGTGTTGCGCCCAGACGCGCGGACGGCCCCAGCGTGCCTTCCTCATGAAGCCGGGTGTTGATCTTCAGCAGGTCGGCCATAAGTGCTGCATCTTCCTGCGGCGTCAGCGCCTTGATCGCATCTTCCACGTGATAGGCAAGGATTGCGTAGAACATTTTATGTCACCTGCTTCGATCCTGATCCAGGGAGCGTAGCGGTTCCCGACACGCCCGCCCAGCCTTGGCCGTGCGTGTCCGGACAGATCATGACACCATCATGGTCGCCAGCCGCAACCATCCGGAAAGAGGCCACCGGCCCGCTTTCAAACCTACTTCGCCAGGAACGCTCCGATCCGCTCCAGTGCGCGCAGGATGTTCTCCTCGGAATTGGCATAGGAGAGCCTGATATAGCCTTCGCCGAGAATGCCGAAATCGGGGCCGCCGATCAGCGCCACGCCGGCCTCGTCGAGCAGTGCCGAGGCGAGCTTCTTGGCCTTCCAGCCGGTCTTCGAGACGTTGGGGAAGGCGTAGAACGCGCCCTTGGGCGTGATGCAGGAAATATTAGGCAGGGCATTCAGTCCCTCGACGACGATCTTCCGGCGGCGGTCGAAGGCGCGCATCATCTCGTCGACGTCGTCCTGCGGGCCGTCGATGGCGGCGATGCCGGCAAACTGGCTCGGCGCGTTGACGCAGGACCAGCAATTGACCGCCAGCTTGCGCACCTTGTCGTAGAGATGGGCGCCCTTGTCGCCATTCGGCCAGATCGACCAGCCCATGCGCCAGCCGGTCATCGCCCAGGTCTTCGACCAGCCGTTGAGCACGATCAGCCGGTCGCGGATTTCGGGAAAGCCGAGCAGCGAGCAATGCGTCTCGCCATCATAGGTCATGACGTCGTAGATCTCGTCGGAGAGGATGGCGACCTGCGGATGCGCCTCCAGCCCCTTGACCAGTTTCTCGATCTCGGCGCGAGGCGTGACGCCGCCGGTCGGATTGGCGGGCGAGTTGAGAATCAGCAGCCTGGTCTTCGAGGTGATCAGCGCCAGCGTCTCCTCGGCCGAGAAGGCAAAGCCGTTTTCTTCGCGCATCGGCACGGGAATGGGTGCCGCACCCGTGAACTCGATCATCGAGCGGTAGATGGGAAAGCCGGGGTCCGGGTAGAGGATCTCGGCGCCGGGCTCGCCGAACATCAGGATCGCGGCGAACATGGTCGGCTTGCCGCCGGGCAGGATCATCACCGTTTCGGGCGATATCTCGACACCGGTGGTGGTTAGCGTGCGGCGCACCACCGCCTCGCGCGTCGCCAGCAGGCCATTGGCCGGCGTGTAGCCGTGATGGCCGTCGCGCAGCGCCTTGATCGCCGCCTCGACGATGTGCTGCGGCGTCTTGAAGTCGGGCTGGCCGATGCCGAGATTGACGATGTCGCGGCCTTGTTGGGCAAGTGCTGTGGCCCTCGCAAGCACGGCGAAGGCGTTTTCCTCGCCAAGGCGGTCGAAGGCCGAAATCGTGTGGAGCATTTTTCCCGTCCGTGTGGTTCTTGCTGTTGGGTCGCGTTTTTGTGAGCCTCAGCCCGCAAAAGTCAAACGGATTGGAGCATTCGGTGTCGGAAAATCTGAAGGGTTGGCAACCGCGTCCGCGGCCTGAACGCAAGACCATCGACGGTCGATACGTCCGGCTTGAACCGCTGAGCGCTGCAAAACACGGCGACGGCCTCTATGAAGCGTCCTCCGTGTCCGATATCGACGACCGCTTCGCCTGGTTGCCCGACTATCCGCCGGAGACCCGCGCCGCCTTCCAGCCATGGCTGGACAAAGTCGAGGCCAGCGAGGATCCGCTGTTCTTCACCGTCATCGACAAGGCCAGCGGCAAGGTCGCCGGACGCCAGACGCTGATGCGCATCGATCCGGCCTTCGGCGTCATCGAGATCGGCAACATCTATTGGGGACCGCTCATCTCGCGCAAGCCGGGAGCAACCGAAGCGCAGTTCCTGTTCATGAAATACATCTTCGACGGGCTCGGCTATCGCCGCTACGAATGGAAGTGCAACAACCGCAACGAGCCATCGAAGCGGGCCGCCGAGCGGTTCGGCTTCAAGTTCGAAGGCATTTTCCGCCAGCATCTCATCGTCAAGGGTGAAAACCGCGACACTGCGTGGTATTCGATCATCGACAAGGAATGGCCGGCGCTGCGCAGTGCCTATGAGGCGTGGCTCGATCCGGCCAATTTCGATGGCGACGGCCGGCAGAAGCGACGGCTCGAGGATTTTCGCGCGGAATTCGGCGCTTAGGAGTTCACTATTGGCACATACCCACGATCACACCGGGCACGGTCACGGCCCTGGTCATGTGCACGGCTCGACCGACAAGAAACGCGTTCTGATCGCAGCCTGCCTGACCGGCGGCTTCATGGTCGCCGAGGCGCTTGGCGGCATCCTCACGGGCTCGCTGGCGCTGCTGGCCGATGCCGGCCACATGCTCGCCGATTCGATCGCGCTCGGCCTTGCCTGGTATGCGTTTCATCTTGGCGGCCGGCCGGCGACCGTTCGCCTCACCTACGGCTTCGGCCGGGTCAAGACACTGGTGGCCTATACCAACGGCATCGCCATCTTCGTCATCGCGCTGTGGATCGTCTATGAGGCCTGGGGACGCCTGCAGGCGCCGGCGCCGGTGCTTGGCGGGCCGATGCTGGTGGTGGCGATCCTCGGCCTGCTGGTGAACCTCGGCTCGTTCTTCGTGCTGCATGGCGGCGACCGCGAGAGCCTGAACATGCGCGGCGCCATCCTGCATGTGCTTGGCGACCTGCTCGGCTCGGCGGCGGCCATCGCGGCGGCGCTGGTCATCCTGGCGACCGGCTGGACGCCGATCGACCCGATCCTGTCGGTCCTGGTTTCACTGCTGATCCTCTACACGGCATGGTCGCTGATGCGGGAGGCCGCCCATGTCCTGCTCGAGGGCGTGCCGCCAAGCCTCGACCGAGATCTGATCGCCAGCGATATCGAGGCGACCATCCAGGGCGTGCGCGAAGTGCACCACATGCATGTCTGGTCGCTCGACGGGACCAGCAACATGGCGACGCTGCATGCCTGTCTCGACGAGGGCGTCGATGCGCATCAGGCGGTGAGTGCCGTCAAGAAGCGGCTTGCCAGCGAGCACGGCATCAGCCATGCCACCGTGGAACCGGAATTCGGCCAGTGCGCCGACGATGGCGACGAGCACGACCACGGGCACGAGCATGAAGCGGCTGCATACCACGACCACCATCACTAGGACCGGATCGATCGATGTCGATCGTCCTGCCTCAGGAGTTGCAAAACCTTGAAAACCAGCTTGACGAACGCCCATCCTCCGGACGCGGCATGATGGACCGCGACACCAGGAACGCGGTCATCGCCGCCGCGTGGATCATGCTGCTGTTCGGTATAGGCGCCTACTATCTGCCGACGGTAATGCTGGCACTCGGCAGCCTTTCCACCGTGCTGGCCGGCGCCTTTGGCATCGTCTTCGTGCTGGCGTTCTTCTCGGTGTTCTGGCTGCGCGCCCGCAACCAGCGCAAAAACCAGGGTAAATAGGCAAGGGATATCGACATGCGCATTCTGATCACTGGCGCCGCGGGTATGGTCGGCCGCAAGCTCATCGCCCGGCTGGCCAAGGACGGGACGCTGCGCGGGGGCAAGATCACCGCGCTCGATCTCCACGATATCGTGCCGCCACAGGCGCCGAGCCTGGATGGCGTCAGCGTCACGCTGCACACCGGCGATCTCGCCGAAGCGGGTGCCACCGAGCGCCTGGTCGCATCGCGCCCCGACGTCGTCTTTCATCTCGCCGGCATCGTATCGGGCGAGGCGGAGGCGAATTTCGAACTCGGCTACCGCGTCAATCTCGATGGCACGCGCGCCCTGTTCGATGCCATCCGGGTGGCGGGCTTTGCGCCGCGCGTCGTCTTCACCTCGTCGATCGCGGTGTTCGGCGCGCCGTTCCCGGACGTCATTCCCGATGACTTCCATCCGACGCCGCTGACCTCTTATGGTACCCAGAAGCAGATGAGCGAAGCGCTGCTGGCCGACTATTCCAGGCGCGGGTTCTTCGACGGTATCGGCATCCGGCTGCCGACAATCTGCGTGCGGCCGGGCAAGCCGAACAAGGCGGCGTCCGGCTTCTTCTCGGGCATCATCCGCGAGCCGTTGAGCGGCCATGAGGCGATCCTGCCGGTGCCGCGCTCGGTCGTGCACACGCATGCCAGCCCGCGCTCGGCGGTGAACTTCCTGATCCATGCGGCGGGGATCGACGGCAGCGCTGTCGGGCCACGCCGCAATCTGACGATGCCCGGCGTCGCCGTCACCGTCGGCGAGCAGATCGAGGCGCTGGAACGCATCGCCGGGCCGAAGGCGGTAAGCCTGATCCGCGAGGTTCCGGATGACACGATCTGGGCGATCGTCAAGGGCTGGCCGACGCGCTTCGAGGCAAAGCGGTCACGGGAGCTCGGCTTCAGCGCCGAAAAGAGTTTTGACGAGATCATCCGCGCTCACATCGAGGATGAGCTGGGCGGCAAGATCGCGGGTTAAACTCCGAGCCTCTTGGCGCCGGGCATCATCCGCCGCTCGCCAGGCTTGCCGACAGCAGCAGCAGTCCGAACAGGAACACGAAGGCGGCGCCGCCGATCTCGACGATCGAGTGGATGCGGTTGCCCATGCGGCCGTCGCCGGCGAAATAGACCGCCCAGTTCTTGGCGGTCACCGCCAGCGTCGCCAGTGCCGAAACGGTGATGGCGGTGCCCAGCGACATTGCCAGCACCGACAGCAGGCCGCCGAGCCAGAGGCCGTTGAGCAGGGCGAAGCTGAGCACGATCAGCGCGCCGGAGCAGGGGCGGATGCCGACCGCCGCCACCGCTGTCCAGGCCGTGCGCCAGTCGAAGCGGTCGCCTGACAGCAGCGCCGGATCGGGTGCGTGCGAATGGCCGCAGGTGTCGCAGACTTCGCCGGCCGCGTGATCGTGATGAGCATGATCGTGTTCGGCATGATCGTGATGATCGTGCGAAGGGCCGTGCACATGGTCATGCGCGTGTAGCGCGTGCGAATGGGCATGCGCCGAATGGCTGTGAGCTGCATGGGAATGGCCGGCATGCGAATGCGCGCCGTGCGAATGACCCCCGTGAGAATGACCGGCGTGAGAATGGCCGGCATGAGAATGGCCGGCATGAGCCGCCGACAGGCTGTAGGCCGGGCCCTTGCCGAACAGACGCAGGACGGCGGGGCCGAGCTTGCGCCACAGCAGCCAGGCGCCGAACAGGGTGACGAAGACAAAGCTCATGATCTCCATGAACCAGGCTGCGTCCGTCATCGAGACGGAGGTGCCGCGCAGGACGAAATAGGCGACCCCCATCACCGCGACCGCGGTCAAGCCCTGCAGCAGCGCCGAGACGAAGGACAAGAGGATGCCGCGCCGCAACGCCACTTCATTGGCCACCATGTAGGACGAGATCACCGCCTTGCCGTGACCGGGGCCGGCGGCATGGAAAATGCCGTAGGCGAAGGACAGGCCGACGAGTATCCAGATCTTGCTGCCGTCCTGGCGCATCGCCTTCATCGCCGTTGCCAGCGCGCGGTAGAATTCCTGCTGCCTGAGATTGATCCACATCAGGATATGGGCGAACGGGCCGGTGGTGGGCGCCATGCCGTCATTGACGCCGATGCCGAGCGAACTCTGGGCATGAGCCGCGTCGGCGAAATGCATCATGGCGACTGTGAGGGCCAACAGGCCGAATGCCAAACGCAGGGACGGTTTCGTCACCGGCTTCATCCTTCTGGCTGACAGGTCAGTTCGAGCTTGGTGGCGAAGATCTTGCTCATATCGGTGCCGGTCGGGTCATTGAAAAAGGCATCGGTGAGGGTCTTCTGGTTTTCCTTGATGGCCTCGTCGGGGTCGGGACGGACCACCTTGCTGGTGCAGTTCGAGGGCAGGCCTTCGACCGTGATGTTGGAGTCCTCGGTGAAGTCGATCGCCGTGTAGAATGTCGGATCGTAGACGCCGATATCGATTTTGCCGTTGAGCTTGATCGGCAGCTTCGGTTCGGACTCGAACAGGATGATCAGCTGGTCGTTGTCGAAATTGGCCATCAGATGCGGCGGCGGCGTCATCGCCACGTCCTTGCCGTCGACGGTGACGAGCTGGAAGTAATTGAACTCCGCCAACGAGGCATGAACGGTGTCGGCGACTTCCTTCAGCTCCTTGTCGTCGAGCTTCAGGTCGGAGTTCTTGTCGAATTCCATCATCACCGTCGAGGAAAACAGATCGTCGAAGCGCCAGAGATGACGCAGAGCCTTCACGCTTTGGTGATCCGGGGAGAGGATCACATCGAGGCGAGCCTCGGCGAAGACGTGTGGATGCACGTAAGCGGGTCCAGTGGCGGCAAAGCTAGCCGCCAAGGCCGAAGCCAGCATGATTGCGTGCCGTTTCAGGTGCATTCTCGGTCGCGATTCCCTAGGCCTCGGAAGAGTTGCCGAGAGTTACCAGAAAGGGGGCGAAATTGGGACCGCTGCTCGGCTGAAGTGGGTCAGGCAACTTCACGCGTCCTGAACCACTGCGCCAGGA
>NZ_RZPW01000350.1:0-6218 GCF_003998455.1 Mesorhizobium sp. M7A.F.Ca.CA.001.08.2.1
AAGCAAATGTGTGCGCACGCTAGCCCACAGGGGAGAAGGCAAGAGGGAACTACTTCCCCGCCGTGCTCGTTTCCAGCGTCTTGGGTGTGGTCAGGCGGCCGTGGCCGGAGATGGCGTTGCCGGCATCGGGCGCCAGCCGCATGAACGACAGCGACGCGGCGGCCGAAATCGCCGCGACGACGAAAAACGCGGTGTGGAAATCCGCCAGCGTCAGTGACCGGTCGTGCAGGCTTGTGGACACTTCCAGGATTCCGCCGGCCAGCGCCACGCCGAGCGCGACCGACAACTGCTGGAACACCGCCGTGATCGGTGTCGCCTTGCTGGTGTCTTCAGCCGAAACCTCGGCATAGGCGAGCGCATTGACGCCGGTGAAGAACATCGAGCGGATGAAGCCGCCGACGAGCAGCATGGCCAGCATCAAGAGATAGGGTGTGTCGGGTGTGAACAGGCCGTTGATGGCGATCGAGGCGGCGGCGACCAGAGAACCGACAACCAGGACGCGGCGGAAGCCGGCGACGCGGAAGATCAGCGCGGTGACAAACTTCATCCCGATGGCGCCGATCGCCGAGACGAAGGTGATCATGCCGGACTGGAACGGCGTCAGCCCAAAACCGATCTGGAACATCAGCGGCAGCAGGAACGGCACGGCACCAATGCCGATGCGGAACAGTCCGCCGCCAAGCACCGAGGAGCGGAACACCTGGTTGCGGAACAATTCGAGCGCCAGCAAGGGATTTTTGGCGCGCCGCGCGTGCAGCAGATAGAGCGCGCCCGACAGCAGGCCGACCGCTACGGTGATAAGGCCGGTGGCCGGCGGCAAATAGGGCAGGCTCACCACCGACAGGCCGAAAACCACGCCGGATGCCGCCAGCCCGCTTAGCACGAAGCCGAGGAAGTCGAGCGGCGGCGTCTCCATCGATTCGGTCTCCGGCAGGAAACGCGTCGCCAGCCAGATGCCGATCAGGCCGATCGGCACATTGATCAGGAAGATCCAGTGCCAGGTGAAGTAGGTGGTGATGAAGCCGCCGACCGGCGGCCCGACCAACGGTCCGACCAACGCCGGAACGGTTAGCCAGGACATCGCCGCGACGAGTTCGCTTTTTGGTGTCGCGCGCACCAGCACCAGCCGCCCGACCGGTGTCATCATGGCGCCGCCAATGCCTTGCAGGAAGCGCGAGACCACAAAAGCCGGCAGCGAACCGGAGAGCGCGCAGGCGATCGAGCCGACGATGAAGACGGCGATCGCGGCGCGAAAGATATTCTTGGCGCCGAAACGGTCGGCCATCCAGCCGCTGATCGGAATGAAGATCGCCAGCGAGACGAGATAGGCGGTCAGGGCCAGCTTGAGCGCGATCGGGCTGGTGTGGATGTCGACGGCGATCGCCGGCAGCGATGTCGCGATAACAGTCGAATCCATGTTTTCCATGAAAAGGGCGACCGCCAATATAAGCGGGATGGTGCGGTTCAAGGAACGCGTCCAGACTTGAATGTTGCGTTGCCGGTTGCATGTCGGCCCTGAGGCGGGCGGTTACCATGCCTTCGCCGGGATGTCGCATTAATTTGCTGTCACTTTTGTGCGACCGGCAACCACAGGTGGCATCCCTTCGCCGGAAAGTCACCTTTCCGGGAGCGTGAAATCATCCGCTTTTCATCGGTGCTTGGACGTGGTACCAGCCAGCGCCAATCCTGAAAGGGAAGAAACGAGTCGGCGCTGTCCATTCCGGTCCAGCGCTTTTTTGTATTCCCCCACCGTTTTTATGTTCAAGGGACTGGCCATGGCAAAAATCATCGAAACGTCCACCGGCGCATTGGCGCTGACCTTTGACGACGTGCTGCTGCAGCCGGGTCATTCCGAGGTCATGCCCGGCGAAACCGATGTCCGCACCCGCATCGCCGGCGACATCGACCTGAATGTGCCGATCCTGTCGGCGGCGATGGACACCGTCACCGAGGCGCGGCTTGCCATAGCCATGGCCCAGGCCGGCGGCATTGGCGTCATCCACCGCAATTTCTCGCCGGCCGAACAGGCCGAGCAGGTGCGGCAGGTCAAGAAATTCGAATCCGGCATGGTGGTCAATCCCGTCACCATCGGCCCCGACGCGACGCTCGCCGACGCGCTGGGCCTGATGCGCAGCTATTCGATCTCGGGCATTCCGGTGGTCGAGAACGGCGGCAGCGGCGGCCACAAGATCGGCCGGCTGATCGGCATCCTGACCAATCGCGACGTGCGCTTTGCGTCCGATCCGGCGCAGAAGGTCCATGAACTGATGACCCGTGACAACCTGATCACGGTCAAGGAGAACGTCGACCAGGACGAGGCCAAGCGCCTCCTGCACCAGCACAGGATCGAAAAGCTGGTGGTCGTCGACAGGCAGGGCAATTGCGTCGGACTGATCACCGTCAAGGACATCGAGAAGTCGCAGCTCAACCCGCACGCCACCAAGGACGCACAGGGCCGCCTGCGCGCCGCCGCCGCCACGAGCGTCGGCGATGACGGTTTCGAGCGCGCCGAACGCCTCATCGATGCCGGCGTCGACCTTCTGGTGATCGACACCGCGCATGGCCACTCGCAACGCGTGCTCGACGCCGTCACGCGGGCGAAAAAACTATCCAACTCCGTCCGCATCCTGGCTGGCAACGTCGCCACCGCCGCGGGCACGCAGGCGCTGATCGACGCCGGCGCCGACGCCGTCAAGGTCGGCATCGGCCCGGGTTCCATCTGCACCACCCGCATCGTTGCCGGCGTCGGCGTGCCGCAGCTCTCAGCCATCATGTCGGCGGTCGAGACGGCGCACAAATCCGGCGTCTCGGTGATCGCCGATGGCGGCATCAAATATTCCGGCGATCTGGCAAAGGCGCTCGCCGCAGGCGCCAGTGCCGCCATGATCGGCTCGCTGCTGGCCGGAACCGACGAAAGCCCGGGCGAGGTCTATCTGCATCAGGGCCGCTCCTTCAAGGCCTATCGCGGCATGGGCTCGGTCGGCGCCATGGCCCGCGGCTCCGCCGATCGCTACTTCCAGGCCGAGGTGCGCGACACGCTGAAACTGGTCCCGGAAGGCATCGAAGGGCAGGTTCCCTACAAAGGACCTGTGTCTGGTGTGCTGCACCAGCTTGCGGGCGGGCTGAAAGCCGCTATGGGTTATGTTGGTGGCCGCGACCTTGCCGATTTCCGCGAGCGCGCCACCTTTGTGCGCATATCCAATGCCGGACTTCGTGAAAGCCACGCCCATGACGTCACGATTACCCGCGAAAGCCCGAACTATCCCGGCGGAGCCTGACCAGTACGGGCTCGGGCGGAGCCTGACGGCAACGATCCTGCGGCTGCCGCGCCACGCAGGCGCACTCTGTTTCCTGTCGGCGGTGGTTTTCATCGCCATGACGGCTATGGAATTCCTCTACTTCCGCCAGTTGAGCGGCGGCTTGCCATCACTCGACATGCGTATTTTCGGTTTCACTCCGGACGAAGGCATGGCCTGGCTGACGGCACTCGGCCGGCGCGGCGGCGAGATCATTCTCGTCTGGCACTATCTGACCTTCGATCTGTTGTTCCCGGCGCTGCTGTCTGTGACGCTGGTCAGCCTGATCCTGGCCACCGGCCGGCGATTGAAGGCTTTCCGCGTGCAGCCGGTGCAGCTGCAGTCGATCTTCGCGCTGGTCCTGGTGCTGCCCTACACGCTTGCCGACTACGCCCAGAACATCGCGGTAGCGCGGCTTCTGTCCGATTTCCTGTCGGCGAATCCGGACTCGCTGTCTTTGGCTTCGGCGCTCACCGTCACCAAATTCGCGCTTTTCGCCATCCCGGTGATCGTCATTGCCGCCTTCTGGCTGGCAGGCCAGAAACGCCTGGCCTGATGCCGCGCGCAAAGCTCAGCCGGGTAGGGGAAACTTCGTGAACCAGACCACGATCTTCTGGCCTGTTCTGGCGCATGTGCTGCTGATCTACATCGTCTACTGCATCCTGGGTCGCCGCAGATACGGCGCAATCAGGTCAGGCGAGGCGAAGCCAGCTCAGTTCAAGGTGCGTTCGACCGAGCCGGCCTCCAGCGTCACCGTTGCCGCCAATCTCACCAACCAGTTCGAGCTGCCGGTGCTGTTCTATGTGCTGTGCCTGACGCTGCACCTGACCAACGGCGTCAACTATCTGACCCTGGCGCTGATGTGGATTTTCGTCGCATCGCGCTATTTCCACGCCTGGGTTCACCTGACCAGCAACAATCTGCTGCTGCGCAGCCGCTCGTTCTTCGTCAGTGCGGTGATTCTCCTGCTGGGATGGATCTGGTTCGCGCTGCACCTGCTCGGCATGGTTTGAGCAGGGCACCTTTTCCTTCTCCCGCAAGGGGAGAAGGAAAATCCGCGAGGGACGTCTACAGGTCGAACACCGCAATCTTGCGCTTGTCGAACTTGATGCCGATCTCGCCGCGCACCAGCTTGAGCGCGGCCTCGCCGAACACCGCGCGCCGCCAGCCCTGCAGGGCCGGTACGTCGGCTTCCTCGCCCTCGGCGGCGATGCGATCGATGTCGTCGCTGGAGGCCAGCACTTTCGAGGCGACGCCTTCCTTTTCGGCGACGATCCGCAGCAGCACCTTCAACAGCTCCGCCGCGGCGTTTGAACCCTCGGGCGGCTGGAAACTCTTCGGCAGCTTCGGCATCTGCTCCTTGGGCAAGGCAAGGGCGGTGTTGACCGCTCCAAGCAATGCCGTAGCGGTCGAGGAGCGCTCCCAGCCCTTCGGCGTCGTGCGCAGCTTGCCAAGGGCTGCCGCGTCGCGCGGCGCCTGCTGCGCCACCTCGTAGATCGCATCGTCCTTGAGTACGCGTCCGCGCGGCACGTCGCGTTCGCGCGCCTCGCGCTCGCGCCACGCCGCCACGCCTTGCACGATCGCCAACTCCTGCGGCTTGCGCAGCCGCATCTTCAGACGCTTCCAGGCGTCCTCGGGATGCGGGTCATAGGTCTCGCGCGAGGTCAGCACCTCCATTTCCTCGTTGAGCCAATGGGCGCGGTTTTCCCGCGCCAGTTCGGCGCTGAGGTGCTGATAGACCTCGATCAGATGGGTGACGTCGGCCAGCGCATAGTCGAGCTGCTTGTCGGAAAGCGGCCGGTGGCGCCAGTCGGTGAAGCGCGACGACTTGTCGAGCCGGGCGCCGGTGATGCGCTGCACGAGCTGATCGTAGGAAACGCTGTCGCCGAAGCCGCAGACCATCGCCGCCACTTGCGTGTCGAACACTGGATGCGGAACCAGATCGCCGAGATGGACGATGATTTCGATGTCCTGCCGCGCGGCGTGGAAGACTTTGACCACCGCCTCGTTGGCCATCAGCCTGAAGAACGGCTTCAGGTCGATATCGGGAGCCAGCGGATCGATCAGTGCCGTCACGCCGGGAGCGGCCATCTGGATCAGGCACAGGATCGGCCAAAACGTCGTTTCTCGAATGAATTCGGTGTCGACAGTGACGAAATCCGACTTTTCGAAAGCGGCGAGAACGGTCTCGAGTTCTTTCTGGGTGGTGATGACGTGCATCAAATCGCTTTTGGCAGGAGTAAGGTCTTCCTAGATTTCAGCCGCCGGGGCTTTCGTCAAGCTTTGGCACCGCCATCATGAGGTTCCCGGACCGTCGGAATCGCCGTTTCTCCTGGCCAGCCGCGCGAAAACCGTCGAAGTGCGCAGGAGCGCAATGAAGCGGCCGCGCCTGCCCGCCGGCACCCCGGACCGGGCCTGCATGCGGTAGAGGATGACGGCGATGAAGATCGCATAGACCACCGCGCTGAATACAAACAGGGCGCCCGGTCCGAAATATTGCATCGCCGTCGAGGCGGCGAACGGGCCGCCGATCGCGCCGAAGGAATAGAACAGCATCAGCGCCGCGTTGATCAGCACGAACTCGCCGGTGTCGGCGCGGTCGTTGGAATGCGCCGCCGACAGCGAATAGAGCGGCATGGCGAAACAGCCGAAGATGAAGATGAAGATGAAGTTGAGCGCCGGATTGCTGCCGGCGATGAACACCAGCGCCAGCGCCGAAAACATCGCGCAGCACGTCGTCATCAGCAGCACCCGGCGCCGGTCCCAGCGGTCGGAGAGGTAGCCGAGCGGATACTGGATGATGGCGCCGCCGAAGATGCCGACGCTGACGAAGGTGACGACATCGGCGACCGACATGCCGATCTGCTCGGCATAAACCGGCGACAAGGTGCGAAAGGCGCTGTTGGTGACGCCGCCGGAGGA
>NZ_RZPW01000351.1:0-6210 GCF_003998455.1 Mesorhizobium sp. M7A.F.Ca.CA.001.08.2.1
ACAGAGAACGCGCTGTGCTGATCTTCGGCGAAGCCTATGGCATCGATGCTGTCGCGTTGCGCCTGTTCAATGTCTTCGGCGCCGGCCAGGCATTGTCGAACCCCTATACCGGCGTGCTGGCCAACTTCGCTTCGCGTCTCGCCAACGGCCAACGGCCAATGATCTTCGAGGATGGCGAACAGAAGCGCGATTTCGTCCATGTGCATGACGTCGCCCGCGCCTTTCGCCTTGCACTGCAGCAACGCCAGGCAAAGGGTCATGTCATCAACATCGGCAGCGGCCGAGCCTACGCGATCAGCGAAGTCGCACGATTGCTGGCCGAGGCCATGGGGACACCGAACCGCTCGCCCGAACTGCTCGGCAAAGCGCGCTCCGGCGATATCCGCAACTGCTTCGCCGATATTTCCAAGGCCCGTGAGCTGCTCGGTTTCGAGCCGGTGCGGCAACTGGAGAATTCGCTCGGCGATTTCGTTTCCTGGGTGCGTAACACGTCCGCCGTCGACCGCGGCGCCGACATGAAACGCGAGCTCGAAGAACGCGGGCTGGTGTCATGAACACACGCAATCGACGCGACGCGCCGGTCGCCATCGTCGGCGGCAGCGGCTTCATAGGATCGAACCTCGCCGACAGCCTGTTGTCGGATGGCGAACCGGTGCTGGTGATCGACAATCTCAGCCGTCCGGGCGTCCAGCAGAACCTTGAATGGCTGGCACAAAAACACGCCAGTCGCCTCACCGTGGAGACCATCGACGTGCGGGACGCCAACGCCTTGGCGCCGGCTCTGACGGGTTCAAAGGCAATTTTCCATCTGGCCGCGCAAACCGCCGTCACCACAAGCCTGGTCCAGCCGGGCGAGGATTTCGACATCAACCTTCGCGGAACATTCAACGTACTGGAGGCGGCGCGACTGAGCGGTGAGCGTATTCCTGTTGTCTTCGCCAGCACCAACAAGGTCTATGGCAGCCTGCCCGACGTCGCGGTCCGCGAGGACGGCGATCGCTATGTGCCTTGCGACAGCGTCATCCAAGCGAACGGCATCGATGAGGCTCGGGGCCTGGACTTCTGCACGCCCTACGGTTGCTCCAAAGGCGCGGCGGACCAGTATGTGCTCGACTACGCCAAATCCTACGGCATGCCGACGGCGGTGCTGCGGATGAGCTGCATCTATGGACCGCGCCAGTTCGGAACCGAGGACCAGGGCTGGGTCGCGCACTTCCTGCTCAGCGCGCTGACGGGACGCCCCATCACCATTTACGGTGACGGCAGGCAAGTGCGCGATATCCTGCATGTTTCCGATGCCGTCGCCGCCTACAGGGCCGTACTCGACCACATCGAGACGACCAAAGGCCAGGCATTCAATCTTGGCGGCGGCCCGGAAAATGCGCTCAGCCTGCGCACGCTGTTGAGCGAGATCCGTGGCCTGACCGGCCATGAGCTTTCAATCCGCCATGATGGCGAACGCACCGGCGACCAGCCCTTCTTCGTCGCCGACACCCGCAAGATCAAAACCGCGCTTGGCTGGATGGCCCAGGTTTCATGGCGCGAAGGCGTCCGCGACCTGGCCGACTGGCTGCAGCGCCACCGGCTCGAGCCTCACCCCGAAGCCGTGAGGTACGTCGCATGAAAATCGCTCTGGTAAACCCATTCTGGACCTACGATGACAGCATCTATTTCGGCTGCCGCCAACCACATCTGCCGCTGGAACTCGGCTATTCGAAGGCCCTGCTCGAAGCCGCCGGACATGAGGTGCTGATGCTGGATGGGCAGTTGCAGAAGCTCGACAATTCCGGTCTTTGCGAGCGGGTGGCCGATTTCGCCCCGGCAATGACTGTCGTCAGTACCGCGCCGACCTATCTGTTCTGGCGCTGCGCACCGCCGGAATTGCGCGTGCCGGCCGATTTCCTCAACCTTCTCGCCGGGCGCGGTGGACGCACGGTCGCCGTCGGGCCGCACGGCTCGGCCACGCCGGCGCCAACCTTGCGCAAGCTCGGCGTCGACATCGTCGTGCGCGGCGAATGCGAAGAAGTCGTCGAGCAACTTGCCCGGCGCGACGATTGGAGCGCAATGCCCTCAACCGCTTATCTGCGGGATGCCAGGGTGGTTTCGAACGGCGGCGTCCACGCCAGCTCGTTTGTCGATCATCCACCCCTCGAATGGCCTGCGGACTGGATCGCAGCCCATTCGCACCACCATCACAGGTTCGATGACAATCAGGTCGGGTTCGGCGCGGAAGTCGAGGCATCGCGCGGCTGTCCCTACAATTGCAGCTTCTGCGCCAAGATCGATTTCCGTGATGCCTATCGCCGTCGAAACCACGAAGCGGTGGTCGCGGAGATCGATCGGCTGATTGCCCAAGGTGTCGGCTACATCTACTTCATCGACGAAATCTTCCTGCCGCAAAAAGCGTTGCTGGAAGCCTTGGTCGATCGCAATGTGAAATTCGGCGTGCAGACCCGCATCGATCTGTGGAAGCCCGAGCTGCTGGAATTGCTGGGCGCCGCAGGCTGCGTCTCCATTGAAGCAGGGCTCGAAAGCCTGACGGTTGAAGGCCGGGCGATGCTGGCCAAGCGCTGCCGGCTGGGCACCGAGGAACTTGCCGCGCTGCTCGTCGATGCTAGACGTCACGTTCCATTCGTTCAAGCCAATCTGATCGGCGTGGTCGAGGATGATCCCGCCCTGGTCGAGCACTGGCGAACCCACCTGATCGACCACGGCGTATGGGCCAATGAACCTGTTCCGCTTTATCCGTATCCGAGTTCGCCCAGCTATCGCGAGCTTTGGGGCGAACCCGACGACCTTGCCTGGGAGCGCGCCCATGACCACTATCTCGCATCCTTCCAGAAATTCAGTGACATCCAGGAGAAGCGGCCCCGGCCGCTGGCGGAACTGGAGGCGACATGTTGCGGACACTGACGCCGCGCTCGTGGCGCATCCTGATGACCGTCGATGCCGTGGGCGGCGTATGGCGCTATGCGCTTGATCTGGCAAGGGAACTTGTGAACGGCGGCGACAGTGTGGTGCTTGCCGGGCTCGGTCCCCAGCCGACGAGGCAGCAGGCTGCGGAGGCAGAGGCTTTCACCACGCTGATCTGGTTGAACACGCCGCCGGATTGGATGACCCACAACGGCGGCGACCTGGATGCGCTACCGCGAGAATTGCTTGCGCCCATGCGCGACCACGCCATCGACCTAGTCCATTTCAACGCGCCGACGCAGGCGGCGGGATTCGATGCGCCGTGCCCAGCCGTGGCGGTCTCCCATTCCTGCGTGACGACATGGTTCCACGCCGTCAGGAAACAGGCAGTGGATGGCGCATGGGCCTGGCAGAAGGAGCGCAACAGGCGTGGCTTCAATCGGGCCGACGCAGTCATCGTGCCGAGCCGCAGCCACGCCGACATGCTTGAGACCTGCTACGGCCCGATCGCGCGTCTGAGTGTGGTGGGAAATAGTGCCAGTCCGGTGCCGAAGGCCGAAAAGCGCCAACCGCTCGTCTTCGCCGCTGCCCGCTGGTGGGACGAGGGGAAGAATGCGGCGGTGATCGACCAGGCCGCGTCGCTGACGCAATGGCCCGTCTTTGCCGCCGGTTCGATGCACGGTCCGAACGGCGGGCGTACCAGCTTCAGCTATGCTGTTCCTCTGGGAGCACTGCCGTCTCACGAGGTGCGCTCCTTGATGGCGCGCGCCGGCATTTTCGTGTCGCCGTCGATCTATGAGCCATTCGGTCTGGCCGCGCTGGAAGCTGCCATGTCGGCGACGCCCCTGGTGCTTTCCGACATCGCAACCTATCGCGAACTATGGGACGGGGCCGCGATGTTCTTTGACGCGCGCAATCCGCACGACCTCGCTGCCGGCCTCAATCGTCTTTCCAGCGATGCCGAACTCAGGCGAGAGCTCGGCCAGGCAGCGATGCGACGGAGCCGCCGGTTTACACTGGCCAGGCAAGCGGCAGCCATGCGAGGCGTCTACGACAAGGCGGCCCTGGCTATGGCGGGGCGTTGACCATGCGCTTTTTGTTCTACACCCACTCGGTCGTATCCGACTGGAACCACGGCAATGCCCATTTCCTGCGCGGTATCATGCGGGATCTGATCGCGCGCCAGCACCAGGCAGTCGCGCTGGAGCCGTCCGACGGCTGGAGCCGTTCGAACCTGTTGGCCGAGAAGGGATCCTTCGCCATCGAACGCTTCCGCAAGGATTTCCCAGAGTTGATGCCGGTGACCTACAATGCCGGGTTCGATCACGAGGCCTGGATCGCCGAGGCCGACGTTGTGATCGTTCATGAGTGGACGGATCCGGAGCTTGTCGCACGCATCGGCCGTGCCCGGGCCGCTGGCGGCAACTTCATCCTTCTGTTTCATGACACCCATCACCGGGCCGTATCGGCGACCGAGGCAATCTCGGCGCTACGGTTGGAGCACTATGACGGCGTCCTCGCCTTTGGCGAGACCTTGCGCGAGAGCTATCTGCGCGCCGGCTGGGGCAAGCGCGTCTTCACCTGGCATGAAGCCGCGGACGATCGCCTGTTCAAGCCGCACCCAGAGATCCATCCCATGTCCGATCTGGTCTGGATTGGAAACTGGGGCGACGATGAGCGGACTGCCGAACTCAAGGAATTTCTGATCGAGCCAGTACACGATCTCGGTCTCGAGGCCACAGTTCATGGCGTACGCTATCCCAAGCCCGCACTTGCGGACCTGGCCGCCGCCGGACTGCGCTATGATGGATGGATCGCCAATGCCGATGTGCCGAAGGCGTTCGCCGCGCATCGTGTCACCGTTCACATCCCACGGCGCCCCTATCGTGAGGGATTGCCTGGAATTCCGACGATCCGGATGTTCGAGGCGCTCGCCTGCGGCATTCCGCTGATTTCAGCACCCTGGTCCGATGTCGAGCAGTTGTTCAGGCCCGGCGTCGACTTCCTGTTTGCGGAGAACGGCTCTCAGATGCGGCAACACTTGCGGGCGGTATTGGCCGATGCGGATTTCGCGGCTTCCCTGGTGACTTCGGGCCTCGAGACCATTCGCTCCCGGCATACCTGCCAGCACCGCGTTGACGAGCTGTTCCGCGTGCTCACGGCATGCACGACCGAACATACCATCAACAACACCACCGCAAAGGAAGCCGCCGCATGAAGATGGCATTCTACGGATCGAGTCTTTTGTCGTCCTACTGGAACGGTGCCGCGACTTACTATCGCGGGTTGCTGAAGGCGCTTTCCCAATTGGGCTACGAAATCACCTTCTATGAACCCGACGTCTACGACCGGCAGAAGAATCGCGACATCGAGGCGCCCGACTGGTGCACTGTCGTCGTTTATGAAGCGACCCAGCACGCGCTGATGCAGGTCGCGGCACGTGCCGCCAGCGCCGACATCGTCGTCAAGGCGAGTGGCGTCGGTTTCGAGGACGAGGCGCTGCTGCGCGCCGTTCTCGACCACGCCCGCAGCGACGCGCTGGTGGTATTCTGGGACGTGGACGCTCCGGCAACCCTTGCCCAGTTGCGCGACGAACCGGACCATCCGCTCCATAGCGCCCTGCAAGAAATCGACCTTGTGCTGACCTATGGAGGCGGCGACCCCGTGGTATGGGCCTACCGTGCCATGGGGGCGAACGAATGCGTGCCGATCTACAATGCGCTCGATCCCCAAACGCATTATCCGGTCACCAGCAATGCGCGTTTCGCTTGCGATCTGGCGTTCCTTGGCAACAGGCTGCCGGATCGTGAGGCACGGGTCGAAGCGTTTTTCCTCGATCCCGCATGCCAGCTGCCGAAACAGCGTTTTCTGCTCGGTGGATCGGGCTGGGGGGACAAGCCGCTTCCCGCCAATGTCGGCTGGCTCGGTCACGTCGGCACCCGCGATCACAATGCCTTCAACGTCACACCCAAGGCGGTTCTGAACATCAGCCGCGACAGCATGGCCGTAAACGGTTTTTCACCGGCCACGCGTGTCTTCGAGGCGGCCGGCGCCGGCGCCTGCCTCATCACCGATGCGTGGCTGGGCGTGGAACTGTTCCTGAAGCCAGGCGAGGAGATCCTGGTGGCGCGCGACGGCGGCGATGTCGCCGAGATCATGTGCTCGCTGACCTCCAGTCGGGCAAAGGCAATCGGCCAGGCCGCACTTTGCCGCGTGCTGGCCGATCACACCTACGCGTTGCGGGCGGACGTGGCCGATGCAGTCTTCAAACGTCACTTCGAGCAGGGGACCGTGGAG
>NZ_RZPW01000352.1:0-6197 GCF_003998455.1 Mesorhizobium sp. M7A.F.Ca.CA.001.08.2.1
GCGCACCGGCGCGCCAGAAGCGGATCAGCCAGGGCAGAAGCGTCGGCAGGTAGGCGGGCGGGATGCTGAGCGGGCCGAGCGGATCGGCCAGCCATTTCGGCAGCTGCCGCATCATGCCCTTGTGCGCCAGCGGCAGCACGTCGGAGAAGGCGAAGGCGGCGGCATTGCCCGAGCTCGTCTCCTCGCAAATGCCTGTGCGATCGAAGACGGTGACCCTGCGTCCCGCCTCAGCGAGAGAAGCAGCGGCACAGATACCGATGATGCCGCCACCGACGATGGCTATGTCCAACCCTTCTCCCCGTTCACGGGGAGAAGGCGCCCGAAGGGCGGATGAGGGGCTGCGCCCCGCTTCTGTCGACCTGGAATTTCCTTGCACGTGGGCGCTGCCCCTTATCTGGCTGCCACCATCTTCTCCCTGCGAACAGGAAAAAGAAGCCTCAGAACTGCGGCAGTGTCGGCCGCACCGCGAGCGCATCCTTGACGATCTTCTCGACGGACTTGCGGCGATCGCCAGACAGCGGCTGTCGCGGCATGCGAACGCGGTCATTTGTGTTGATCGCGAACACTTCGGCAAGCTTGATGTTTTGGACCAGATAGGTCGAGACGTCGAGGTCGAGCAGCGGCCGGAACCAGCGGTAGATGCCGAGCGCCTCTTCGCGGCGACCCTGCTTCATCAGCTGGTAGATGGCGACCGTCTCGCGCGGGAACGCGGTGACCAGTCCGGCCACCCAACCGATGGCGCCGACCGACAGCGCCTCGAAGGCCAGATTGTCGACGCCGGTGAACAGGTCGTAGCGAGTGCCCAGGCGATTGATGATCTCGGTCGAACGACGGATGTCGTCGGAGGATTCCTTGATCGCGACAAAGCGCTCGTCCGACGCCAGCTCCTCCATCTGGTCGACGCTGACGTCGACGCGGTAGGCAAGCCGGTTGGAGTAGATCATGACCGGCAGGTCGCCAGCCTGCGCGACCGCGCGCAGCGCCGCGACCGTCTCTTCCGCATTGGTGTGGTAGATCGGGCTCGGCACGACCATCAGGCCGTTGGCGCCTTCCCGGCTCGCGCGCTTGGCGATGCTGGCCGCCTCGCGTGTGCCGGCCTCGTTGACCGTCAGCAGCACCGGCTTCTTGCCGGCGACCTTTTGTGCGGTCTTCAGCACCTCGATCTTCTCATCGGGCGACAGCATCGGCCCCTCGCCGAGCGATCCGCAAACGATGATGCCGTCGCAGCCAGCTTCCATCTGCAGGTTGAAGCAGCGCTCCATCTCGGCATGATCGAGGCGATCATCCGCGGTGAATTTGGTCGTGACGGCAGGAAAAACTCCGGTCCACATGATCATCTCTCCATCTGATATATCACTGGTATATCTATTAACAAACCCGCTGTCAATGCGGAATCCGTTATGATATATTCAAGATATATCAGGAGAGCGCATTTGATATCCACGGCAGCAAGCACCTCGGCGGAGCCGGCCGCGACTAGGGCCTACCATGTGCTCGAGCACATGATCGTCACGCTCGAACTGGCCCCGGCAAGCTTCGTCACCGAGGGCGCCCTGATCGACAGGCTCGGGCTTGGCAGGACACCGGTGCGCGAGGCGATCCAGCGGCTGGCCTGGGAAGCGCTGCTCGACATCAGGCCGCGCGCCGGCATCGCCATCGCCCCGCTGCATCCCGGCGACTGGCTGCGCGTGCTCGACGCGCGTCGCGGCGTCGAGGTGGTGCTGGCCCGCTCGGCCGCCCGCTTCGTCACCCGCGAGGCCGCCGACCTGTTTCACGAAGCAGCGCTTGCCATGCAGAAAGCGGTGATCTCGGGCAACGTGCTTGCCTTCATTCAGGCCGACAAGGCACTTGACGAAGCGTTGGCACTGGCTGCCGACAATCCCTTCGCCGCCCGTTTGGCCGCCCCGTTGCAGACCCACAGCCGCCGCTTCTGGTTCCGCTACAAGGCCGAGACCGGTCTTGCCGAATCCGCCGAGCACCATGTCGCGCTGATCCGCTCGATCCTTGCCGGCGACGAGGAGGCCGCGGCCAAGGATGCCAAACGCCTGATGGCGCTGCTGCGCGGCCACGCCGAAACGGCGGCGACGCGCTGAGCGTCTTTTAATCCGATGCGCTTTCGTCGCCGGTGCTTCCTCGAAGCTCGGATCACGTCCCTGGCAAGGCAGCCGCCGCCATCAACGAACCGTCCCAGCCTTCGCCCGCCGTGATGACGCAGCTCTGACCATGCGTGTCGGTGGCAAGGATCGTCCAGGTGCCCTGGTCGGAGACGAATATCTCAAGAATGACGCTCGGGTTGACCAGGCCGCGCGCAGCCTCGCTTTCGTGGAATTTTTCCCCGAGCGCTTTGATCATATCCGCACGGGCTGCGCATTGCTCCGCCATCGCCGGGACGGCGGCAAACGCGGAAACCGCCGCGAAAAATAGCGTTGCCACAAGACGGGTCATCTGACACCTCCTTGCGCCAGACGATGTCCCCGAAGCTGTCGCCAGCGCCGTTGCTTGATCTGCCGTACCTCCTTGCGGCAGGACTGCAAACCAAGACGGCAGATGCCCACTTGGTTCCATCACATTAGCGTTCACGCAGATAGGGTCGTCGCCGACCTGCAAAAAAGCCCGGGCGCGAGCGCCCGGGCCTCAAATTCAAAATCAATCTGTTGTCCGGTCAGTTCATCGTCGGGATGACGAATTCGGCACCGTCCTTGATCCCGGACGGCCAGCGCGAGGTCACCGTCTTGGTCTTGGTGTAGAAACGGAACGCGTCCGGGCCGTGCTGGTTGAGGTCGCCGAAGGAAGACGCCTTCCAACCGCCGAAGGTGTAGTAGGCGATCGGCACCGGGATCGGCACATTGATGCCGACCATGCCGACCTGGACACGGCTTGCGAAATCGCGCGCGGCATCGCCGTCACGAGTGAAGATGGCGACGCCATTGCCCATCTCATGGTCGTTGGCGAGCTTGATCGCGCTCTCATAGGTCGGCGCGCGCACAACCGACAGCACCGGCCCAAAGATCTCTTCCTTGTAGATGCGCATGTCCGCGGTGACGTTGTCGAACAGGCAGCCGCCCATATAGTAGCCGTCTTCATAGCCCTGCATGGAGAAGCCGCGGCCGTCGACGACCAGCTTGGCGCCTTCCTTGACGCCGGTGTCGACATAGCCCTTGACCCGCTCCAGGGCTTGGCGCGTCACCAGCGGGCCGAAATCGGCGGAAGAGTCGGTCGAAGGACCGACCTTCAGGCTTTCGACGCGCGGGATCAGCTTTTCCATCAGCCGGTTGGCGGTGTCGTTGCCGACCGGGACGGCAACCGAGATCGCCATGCAGCGTTCGCCGGCCGAGCCGTAGCCGGCGCCGATCAGCGCGTCGACCGTCTGGTCCATGTCGGCATCGGGCATGATGATCATGTGGTTCTTGGCGCCGCCGAAGCACTGCACGCGCTTGCCGGCGGCCGTGCCGCGCGAATAGATGTAGTGGGCGATCGGCGTCGAGCCGACAAAGCCGATGGCCTTGATGTCGGGATCGTCGAGGATGGCGTCGACCACGTCCTTGTCGCCATTGACAACATTGAGGATGCCCGCTGGCAGGCCAGCTTCGAGGAACAGTTCGGCGATGCGCATCGGCACGCCCGGATCGCGCTCCGACGGCTTCAGGATGAAGGCGTTGCCGCAGGCGATGGCCGGCGCGATCTTCCACAGCGGGATCATTGCCGGGAAGTTGAACGGCGTGATGCCGGCGACGACGCCGAGCGGCTGGCGCATCGAATAGACGTCGATGCCGGGGCCGGCGCCGTCGGTGAATTCACCCTTCATCATGTGCGGCGCGCCGATGCAGACTTCGACCACTTCGAGGCCGCGCTGGATGTCGCCCTTGGCGTCGGCGATCGTCTTGCCATGCTCGCGCGCCAGGATGTCGGCCAGTTCGTCATAGTCGCGGGCGACCAGTTCGAGAAACTTCATCAGCACGCGCACGCGACGCTGCGGGTTGGTTGCGGCCCATTTCGGCTGCGCAGCCTTGGCGTTCTCCACCGCAGCGCGCAGTTCCGCCTGTGATGCCAGCGCCACCGTGCCGCGCACGGAGCCATCCATCGGCTGCATGACATCCTGCTTGCGGCCGCTGGTCCCGGCGACGTGCTTGCCGCCGATGAAATGACCATAGTCGATCATGATTTCTCTCCCTTATTTGTGATGCTGCATTGTCCGCCTTTGGCCGGCGGATGGCAACGCGACGGAGAACGCAACCGTTGTGCGGAAAGTAGATAGCGGTTGACGGACGAGCATCAATTCTCGCAAATGCGGAGACCCCGTCTGATAGCAGCAGGGATTGAGAGATTGAGTTCCCACCACAGGACGCGGCGTCAGCGATTGTCATCTGGACCATCCCCATGAACTGGGATGACGTCCGCATCTTCCTTGCCGTGGCGCGTGCCGGCCAGATCCTTGGCGCCGCCAAACGGCTGGAGCTCAACCACGCCACCGTCTCACGCCGCATCGCCGCACTCGAGGATGCGCTGCGGACAAAGCTGTTTCGCCGGCTGACCACCGGCAGCGAGCTGACTCCCGCCGGCGAGCGCTTCCTCGACATTGCCGAGCGCATGGAGGGCGACATGATCGCCGCGCGCTCGACCATATCAGGCGAAGGCGACGATGTTTCCGGCACGGTGCGCATCGGCGCCCCGGACGGCTTTGGCGTCGCCTTCCTGGCCAATCGCCTTGGCGTGCTGACCGCCCTGCACCGCGAACTGACGATCCAGCTTGTGCCGGTGCCGCGCTCCTTCTCCCTGTCGCGCCGCGAGGCGGACATCGCCATCACTGTCGAGCGGCCGACCGAAGGCCGGCTGGTGGCGGGAAAGCTGGTCGACTATTCGCTCGGCCTGTTTGCCTCGCGCGCTTATGTCGATGCCAATGGTCTGCCCAAAACAGCGGCCGAACTCGGCCAGCACACCCTTATCGGCTATGTGCCGGATCTCATTGTCAGCCCTTCGCTCGACTACGCGGCCGAATTCAGCGCGGACTGGCGCACCAGTTTCGCCATCTCCTCGGCGCTCGGCCAGGCCGAAGCAGTGCGCTCGGGCGCCGGCATCGGCATCCTGCACACCTTCGTCGCCCGCTCGATGCCGGAACTCGTGCCGGTCGATGTCGTGGCACCCATCCGCCGCGCCTACTGGCTGGTCTATCACGAATCGGTCAGGCCACTGCGCCGCGTCCAGATCGTCGCCAGCTTCATCACCAAGATGGTGGAGCGGGAGCGGAACCTGTTCGTCTGAGGCATGTCGCCCAAAACTGATCTCGGTTTTGGGCGAACGACATGCATAAACTAAGACGCTAAAGCGCATCGCATGAATCCGATCAAACGCGATACGCTTTGGCCGTGCCGCCTTTTCCTTGCCACAAAACCGGCCAGTGTGGCATCAGGCGTGCGGTCGCCGGCCACGGGCAGGTCGCCGGGTGGGGAACCTTTCAGAAAGCTGGCGCGGATAGACATGCGAGCCGTTCTTGCCATCCTGCCGCTGCTTTTCATTTCCGCTTGCGCCAATCCGTGGACGAAGGTTCCGGAGGCCGAACTGCCCAAACCGATCCGCTACGCCATGGCGCGGCCTTCGCCTTTCGTCTTCGGCAATTATTGCGGCCCCGGCACCCGCACCGGCGATCTGTCGGCCCGGCCGGTCGACCGCCTCGACGCGGCCTGCCAGACGCATGACGCCTGTTACATCGCCCGCCACAACCATTGCGACTGCGACGGCGCCCTGGTCGCCTCGGCGAAAGCGATCCGTGACGACAACGCAACGCCGCGCAAGATGCGCGGCGAGGCCGAACTGCTGATCGCCACCTTTGCCATCCCCGTCTGCAAGGTCTTCCCGCAGGGTTTCATGCCGCCGCGCGATCCGGCGCAATTGAGTGCCCTGAAGACCGGAGCTGCCGGGTGAAGGGTCGCGCATTCATCGCCGTCGTTCTGTTCGGGCTGGCTGTCCTTGCCGGCTGTGCCGGCACTGGTCGCAATGCCTGCGATCTCCTGCAAGGCCAGAGCGCTTGCGCGCGACCCGCGCTCTCCGCGGAGACAGCTGGGCCACGGATCGTCGCCGCGCAGTTTTTCGGCGACGCCGGCACCAGCGACTACGAAAAACGCTTCCTGGCGCTGCTCGCCCGCCATCAGCTTGGCGCCATGGACCGCGCCAACGGCACCGGCCCTTTCGGCCACGACCGC
>NZ_RZPW01000353.1:0-6189 GCF_003998455.1 Mesorhizobium sp. M7A.F.Ca.CA.001.08.2.1
CACCCCGGCTGCTCCCACGGCCCCAGCGCCGATTGCGCCGGCGCCCGCCGCACCGGCAGTCGCTCCGCCGGCCACGATGGCGCCTTCGCAGCCGGGCACCCAGCCGAACACGGCCGCGCCAGCCGAGGCCGGACCTTCGACGGCGATGGAATTGACCTTGCCGCATGACCTGTCGCCATGGGGCATGTTCATGGCGGCCGATATCGTCGTCAAGGCGGTGATGATCGGGCTGGCCTTTGCCTCCGTCGTCACCTGGACGATATGGCTGGCCAAGTCGCTGGAGCTTTTCGGCGGCAAGCTGCGCATCCGTCGCGCCGTGCGGGCGATCGGCAAGGCCGCCACGCTGAAGCAGGCCAGCAGTACCCTCGACCGCAGCGGCGGCCCGGGCGCGCTGCTGGTGCGGGCGGCCGAGGAGGAGACCGCACTCTCAGCCGGCGCCCTCGATCATGTCTCAGGCGATGGCCTCAAGGAACGGGTTACGTCGCGCCTGTCGCGCATCGAGGCGGCGGCGGCGCGGCGCATGTCACGCGGCACCGGCGTGCTGGCGACGATCGGCTCGACCGCGCCCTTCGTCGGCCTGTTCGGCACGGTCTGGGGCATCATGAACGCCTTCATCGGCATCTCGCAGGCGCAGACCACCAATCTCGCCGTGGTCGCGCCGGGCATCGCCGAAGCGCTGCTGGCCACCGCGATGGGCCTGGTCGCGGCCATACCGGCCGTCGTCATCTACAACGTCTTCGCCCGCTCGATAGCCGGCTATCGGCAGATCCTCGCCGATGCCTCGGCAGGGGTCGAACGACTGGTCAGCCGCGACCTCGACTTCCGCACCGTCGCGCCGGCCGCGCCACTGGCGGCGGAGTAGCGCCATGGGAAGCAGAATCCGACAGACCATGGATGACGATCTCGAGGAAAGCCACGAGATCAACGTCACCCCGTTCATCGATGTCATCCTGGTGTTGTTGATTATCTTCATGGTCGCGGCACCGCTGGCCACGGTGGATGTCAATGTCGACCTGCCGGGTTCGACCGCAACGCCCGCGCCGAGGCCCGAGACACCGCTGTTCCTGACGCTGAAGGACGATCTGACGCTGGCGATCGGCAATGACGGCGTGCCACGCCCGGCTTTCGCCGCGACGCTGGACGCCAAGACCAAGGGTGACAAGCAGACGCGCATCTTCCTGCGCGCCGACAAGGCGGTCGCCTATGGCGACCTGATGGAGGCGATGAACCTGTTGCGCGGCGCCGGCTATCTGAAGATCGCGCTGGTCGGCCTGGAGACGGCTCCCGCGTCCAATGCCCCCGCGCCCACAGCCACCGGTGCGGCGGCGCCATGACGCAAGCGGTCGCCGTGCCCTCGGTCCAGATGTCGCGCTTCGGCTGGCGCGACCTTGGCTTGTGGGCCGGTGCTGCCGCGCTGGTCCTCGGAGCCCATGTCGCGGTCGCCTATGCAGTGCAGAATCTCACCATGGTCACCGAAGCGGACGGCGGTCCGCCACCGGCCCAGGTGATCGAGATGGCGCCGATGGTGGTGATGCCGGCCGTACGAGAACAGGTCGCCGCGCTGGACGCGGTGACGCCAGATCAGACCGAACCGACACCGACGACCGAGCCGACGCCTGAAGAACCGGTCGAAAAGGCGGAGCCGGTTGTCGAGCCGCCGGAAGCGGTCGCGCCTGACGAGGCCGAACCCAACCGGACCGAAACGGCTGAACAGGCCGATCAGCCGCCGCCGGATGAGGTCATCCCGGATGTTGTCGAGGCCGTTACGCCAGACGTCGTCATTCCCTTGCCGCAGCCGAAACCGGTCGAAATTGTCAAAGACAAGAAACCGGTCGAGGCCAAGGCGAAAAAACCTGTCGAGAAGCCCAAGCCGCGGCTTAAGAAGGAGAAGGCGGCTCCGCCGAAGACGGCAACCGTCGCCAGCGCCGACGCACGGCCCGCGGCCAGGACCGCGGCGCCGAAGGCGGCGGAATCGACGTCGCGCTCCGGCGACTCCAGCAAATGGGACTCCCGTCTGGGCGCCTGGATCAAGCGGCACACGCGCTATCCCAGCTCTGCCAAGGCCCGAGGCGTGGAAGGCAGGCCGTATGTCGCCTTCACGGTCGACTCGTCCGGCCGGGTCCTGTCCGCCAAGCTCTCTCGTTCCTCCGGGGATGCGGATCTGGACCGTGCGGCGCTCGCCGTGCTGCAAGGCGCCACGGTGCCGGCACCGCCACCGGACCTCGGCTCGCGTCTGAGCCGTACAGCGCCGTTCGTGTTCAGCCTGCGCAACTAGAGCAGCTCACCGTTTCACGGAAACGGCCAACTACTCTAACTCTTGTTTTGACGCAATTCCCAAGGGAAAACGCTATGCGTATTCCCGGGAAAACCGTTTCACACTTTTCCTGGAATTGCTCTAGAGCCGAACTTGATCGGCTGGCCTGTCAATAGGTCAGTGACAGGCTCAGGGCCTCGACCTGTTCGAGGTAGAAACGGCATTTCGTGCGCAACAGCCCGAGGCTCGGGTCATCGGCTCCGTTGATCTCGATGGTCTGCATCATGAAGTCGAAATGGGCGTGGAAGGCGTCCACTGTACCCCAGAGACTGTCGGCCTGGCAGCTGTCGGCAATCGCCATCGAGACGAGTTGGCGGGCCTCGATCCGCGCGGCGTCAGGCGATGGCGGTCGCCTGGCGATCAAGACGTCGAGCCGACTGAAAATGCTTTCCCTGGCATCGACGCTTCTGATGTTGGCTATCATGTTCATGTGCAGGTCCCCCTTGGCATTCCAGGCGCGCAATAGGCTCCGGTCTGGAATTGCCTGAAAGCTGGTGATCAGAGCGGTTCAGCGGCGCTGAACCACTAAGCGCGTGGCGTTTGGGCGGGCGACTTGCATCAAGCCTGAGCGACCGGATGCCGGTCCTGCGGGCAGGATGCAATCAGGGTCGGGATCGCGGTTGCATCGGAGGGGTGGCCCCTGATGATGTTGGCGACCTCGGCATCGGCCTGCTCGAACCAGTAGACCATGTCGGCGCGGTGCAGATCCGTCGCGGCTTTCTTCAGCAGCGGCAGCAGGCTTTGCAACGCGCACAGCGTCTCCCAGCGGTTTGGCCGGGAGGTCGAGCCGGCCACCGCGCATGCGGCTGACGATTGCATGTCGCTACGCTCTCCGTGGCTGGGCGGCACGATTGTCTTTTGCCTGCGCCTTGGGGTGCAGCGGGTTGCCGCTGAGCTGCGCATGCCTGGCCGGCCGTGCGCCGCGAAGAACGTCGAAGGCCTCCGCATAGGCCATGCCCAGCAGATAGGAGATCATCGGAAAACGGCTTGATTCGGCCATTTGCACGAGCTCATTGGTCATCGACGAAATATATTGAAGACTATCGATTTCCGACTGGCGTAAGGATTGATTTGGCACGTGCTGCTCCTGTCTCTGGTTATACCCTGGGGAACGCGTTACTGGCCGGACTGCACATTGTTGGTCGACTAATTGATGGATTGGCTCGCGGTGGACGGGTCTCTTTCCGGGGTCGAGAGGGTCAAGGCATAGATCGGTGCGTCGGTGAGACTGTCGAGACCAAGCAGCCGCTTGATGGCGGAATGATTGAGCGCGGCTGTCGGACATGCCGACAGGCCATGATTGGTCGCCGCCAGCATGATATTCTGGCCGATATGGCCGGCCTCGATCAGCACGACACGATAGGCGTTGGCGTCCTCATATTTCCACATCGTGCGATCGAGCCTGGCGCAAAGCAGGATCAGGCACGGCATGCTATCAGCCCACTCCTGTCCGCCGACCAGTTCGGAGATCTTCGGCAGATGGTTCGCGGAAATCCTGCCAAGGTCGTGATCGGCGGCGGAATAATGATAGACACCGGGCTCGAGGCCATCGACGCCGAGCGCGACCACATAGGCCTCATAGGGATTCCGCGCGCCGCCGGAAGGGGTCATGCCAAGCGGCAGGGTGCCAACGCAATTGGCGGTCTCGCCGATGATGCCGAGCCCTGCGAACAGGCAATCGGAAAGCTGTTTGGCTGTGATGGTGGGCTGAGCCGCCGTGCGGTTGGTGCGGCGCCGCGCCATCAAGCTAAGAAGTTCGTTGTCTTCCAGTGCATTCGGCAGCTGGATAGCGCCGGCGGAATTCTTGAGCAGGAGGTCCGGCTGCGGCGTATGGCCGGCGCGTTCTATCTGCCGCTCTTCCGCCTGCTCGATGGTCATGTATTCGCTGTCCTGGACGCAGAAATGCATCAGCGCCGTCGGAAGCCCCCAACTCCATTGTCCTGAAAATTGTTCCTCCTGCTCGGCGAGAGGCGATCCGGCGGTGACCAGGGCGGAAAAATCGAGCAACTGCGGAACGACAGCCTTCAACTCGGACTTCGACCACCCATGGGCGCGGGCAATGTCCGCCGTCGATGCCCATTTGTCCCACGATGCGAGAAGGCCGACCATCTCAGGGCTGCATTCGAAGACGCTTCTGGTCAGGAAGTTGCATGCCGTGACCTTGTTCGGTCCGGGGTAGAAAACGAGCGTTTTCGAAGAGCGCATTTTCATGAAGCTGGATGCCATCTGCGGAGCCGAGGCGCCGACAAGCGAACCGCTCGTCGGCGCAGAACGGCTTCAGCGCTTGTTGTAGTGCATACCCTGCGAAAAGAAGACGGTCTGCGTGCCGGCGGCAATCGTCAGCTTCGGAGCGTTAGTCACTTTCTTGGCCATTTTTATCCCTTTCCTGACCCCCATTTGGGATCCGTTGAAAGACCCCCAGAATGGGATCCGCGTGAAGAAAGGTAAGGTCGGAAGAGTTAATGGTTTGTTAAAATTATAGTAAAACCACGAGCCGAAGACGGACGTGTGGATTATCTTTCCTGGCATTAAAGTGTAAAATATCGATTTTATTCAGATACAGAGTAGACAATCGTTGGCATACGCTTTATCGGCGTACGCTTATTCTTATTTGGCGTAAGACACGGCGATCCGAGGGATTAGCCCAACCCGTCCCGGGTCAGGCTGACAACCAGTTGGTCGACGCCCGCATCGTCGAGGCTGATGACATGCGCCATGCTGATGGCATCCCTTGCCTGGATATTGGCAATGTCGCGCCGCATGATGACGGACACGAATGCCGGGCCGGCCTCCGTCAGAAGCATGGCCTTGCCCATCAGCACCGGTTCGGAGATGGGAGCCCATTGCACGGAGATCAGCGACGGCTCTCCGGTCTGTCGGCGATTGATGCCGCTGAAATAGATCCAGTTCAGCCGCGAGATCGCCACGCCATAGTGATTGCCGCGCGCTCGTGCCCAGGTCGATCCCTGGCGCTCCGACCATCCGGTGACCCTTCGGAAGGTGACCAGTTCGGCTTCGCGCCGCACGAAGGTCACCGAGCGCATCAGGAGGTCGAGGCGGCCCGGGATCGAGAAATAGGTGAAATAGGTGCCGCCCGCGATCGAAGGACTGGGAGGGCGGATCATCTGGTTGAACAGGCTCTCGGAAACCGGCGGCAGGCCACGCATCGCGGGCTCGGGTGCGCCGGGATCCTGGTACAGTTCGGCCTCGTCGATCCGAAAGTAATCGCATATCAGCTTGGCGGTGGCCTTGTTGGGAACGGTCTGCCCTTGCAGGTAGCGTTCGAACTGCGTGCGATTGATGTGCAGCTCACGGCATACCGCACTTACGGAGGCATGGTCCTTGCTCAGCCGTCTAAGATTTGCAGCGAGATTCTCGCGAATTGACACGTCTTTGCTTCCGCGGGCGGGTTTTTCATTTCAACTCGAAATCCATATAGCGTCTCCGGTCGCCCCCGCCGAAACGCCTTGGCCACAACGCACAGAAAAAACTGATTTGGTAACGTCAATTTAGTGGGGCGGTTTGCAAAAAAAACGGAAACAATCGACGAGCGCTTCCGCCATAAGTCCAATTGACAAAAGTCTTGCCGGAGATTGCGAAAACAGGCGGCGCGGCGCGCGGCCTTTTAGGCGCGCCGGCACGGCAAATGCCAGCCGTGGAGGCCAGCCCGGACGAGCGTCGCGGACTGCATATGGCGCGGAGAGCGAGGAATTAATCCGCTGGTGGAGCTGAGGAGGATCGAACTCCTGACCTCGTCATTGCGAACGACGCGCTCTCCCAGCTGAGCTACAGCCCCGTCCAGCGGATGGGCGCATTTATCGGGCGCCGCGGTTTCCTGTCAAGGCGGAGGTTTGCCGAAATCCAGTGGCCTGGCA
>NZ_RZPW01000354.1:0-6183 GCF_003998455.1 Mesorhizobium sp. M7A.F.Ca.CA.001.08.2.1
GTCTTGAACAAGGCGGCGACACTCTCCGGCTGGCTGGTGAGAACGGCCACCAGAATGAGGCTCGCGGTCACGAAATAGATCAGGATCTGCGGCACCTGCAGGAAGGACAGGCCGGTGTTGATGACGCCCAGCAGCAGCGCCCCGATCGCCGTTCCCCAGATCGAGCCCTGGCCGCCGGAGAGTTTCGTGCCGCCGATGATCGCGGCTGTGATGGCTGTAAATTCAAGGCCGGTGCCGGCAAGCGGCTGTGCCGAACCAAGGCGGCCGATGGTGAGGATCGCGCCGAGCCCGGCTGTCGCACCGGCAATCAGGTAGACGGAGATGCGCACGAGGTCGACGGGAACCAGAGAGGCCCGCGCCGCCCCCGCATTGCCGCCGATCGCATAGATCCAACGCCCGTATACCGTTCGATTGAGCACGAACCACCAGAGGCTCAGGCAGATGGCGGCGATGATGACGGAGACCGGCAGCAGGCCGATTGTCTCGCGTCCGGCGAAAAGCAGGACCGGATCGGCGACCGCGATGCTGGATGCGCCGGAGAGACTGAGCGCCAGGCCGCGCGCGAACGCCATGGTGGCGAGCGTTGCGATGAAGGGAGAGATGCCGGCAAAGCCGATCAGCGCTCCATTGAGCAGACCTATCGCGGCACCGCCACCGATCGCGGCGAGAAGGCTCAGGCTCGCCGAGCCGGTTGCCGTATAGGCAAGACCCGCGGCGATGCCGGAACAGGCGAGGTTGCTGCCGACGGAAATATCGATGCCGCGCGCGATGATCACGGCCGTCATGGCAAAGGAGATGAGGGCGATGACCGCACTCTGCTGCGCGATGCTGACAAGGTTGCCGGTCGACAGAAAGCGCGGATCGATCCAGCCGAAGACGGCGATGGCGACCAGCAGCACCGCGATGAGAACCGGTTCGTTGCGCCGTAGTAACGGAGAGGTCCAGGACTGGAACATGGGTCGGTCCTCTTATCGAGCATCATGCGCGGTCACCACGGAAGCGGCGACGGCGATCGTCAGGAAAAGGGGACGCCGGATGATACGTCATCCGGCGCTTGAGCCGCTTTAGGCTGTTACTTTGCCAGGGTCATGGCGGTCGCCGGAACCTTGGGACCGAGTTGCTCGGTATAGTTCTTGGCTTCCACCGCCTCCTTGTCGGTGTTGATGTATTCGAAGGTGAGGCCATCCGCCTTGAGCTTCGCCGCCGTCGCATCCGAGGTCACGAAATAGGTCGGCATGTAGAGATCCTGCGGCAGCTTTTCGCCGTTGGCCAGGCGAGCGGCAACGGCGATGTTCCAGTAGCCGACACGATAGGCGCCGGTCAGCACGTCCATCACCATCTTGCCGTCGTCGATCAGCGGCTTCATCTCGGCGTCGCCGTCATAGCCGCCGTAGAGCAGCTGGGTTCCCATCGAACTGGCAACGGAATCGGCTGCCAGGCAAAGGCTGTCGGAGATGCAGCCGATGGCCTTCAGGTCCGGATAGGTGGTGAGCCATGTCTGGGCGGCATTCGTTGCCTTGGCTGCGTCCCAGCCGGTCGGCTCGATGCCGACGACCTTGATGTCCGGAAACTCCTTTTTCAGGGTTTCGACAAAGCCTTTTTCGCGCGTGTCGGACACGAAGTTGCCACGCGAACCGACGAGCAGGGCGACTTCGCCCTTGCCGCCAAGCGACTTGCCGAGCGCGCGGGCAACCATCGACATGTTGTCGTAGTCCGGATAGAGCGTCGAATAGTTCGAGCCTGCCTCGACCTTGTTGCCCATGGTGATCACCGGAATGCCGGCGGCGGTGGCTTTCTGGATCACCGGAATGACCGCGTTCTTGTCGATCGGATCGATCAGGATCGCGCTGACGCCCTGATTGATGAAATTCTCGATGATGCTGACCTGTTTTTCCAGGCTACCCTCGGCGCTCTGCCAGGTGGATTTCACCCCATAGTCGGCGGCAGCCACGTCGCCAGCTTCCTTCATGCGGACGAAGAAGGAGTTCTGCAGGTCGATTGCCGCAAGTCCAAGAACCTTTTCCGCGGCAAGCGAGGGCGTTGCGATGGCGAGTGCAAGCAGAGCAATGGATGCTTTCAGGGAAATGCGCATGTTTCAGTTCTCCTCTTGTTGCGACAGGACGATTCTTCGCCTCTTTTTCATGTCCCGCACGACGACCGTCCCAGCGACAGGCATTCCGGCGGTATTCCGCGGCACTCGTGCCGTATCCATGTCGGGCCGCGTCCTGCGTGGACCGGCCTTTCTCGACCTCAGCCGTTCAGGCCTTCGACACCGGCGCCGCAGACAAGCCCGGCGATGCGGGCGCCGCGCGGCGGCTTGAAAGCTCCGCTCATCAACGCGGCCAGCGATGCCGCGCCGCTGAGGTCGGCGGCGATGCCGAATTCGAACCAGAGCACTTCAGCGGCTTTCTGCATGTCCGCATCCTCGACAAGGACGATGTCGTCGACGTGCTTGGCGACGATCTCGTAGATACTTTCGTCCGTGCGGCCGCAGGCCATGGTCGCCACCTTCGTCGTTATCTCGGGCAAGCGAACGACACGGCCGGCAGTCAGGGACGCGTGAAGGGTCGGTGAACCGGTCGGCTCGACACCAACGATCCTGGCGTCGGGTTTGACGTGCTTCAGGACTTCGGACATGCCACTGATGAGGCCGCCTCCGCCGATCGCGACGATATAGATGTCGGCATCGGGAATCTGGTCGACCATCTCCAGCGCCACGGTTCCCTGGCCGGACACGATCTGCGCATCGGCGAAGGGATGCATGTAGAAGGCGCCGCGCGCTTTTGCCTCGGCCGATGCAGCCTCATGCGCTTCATCCCAGACCTTGCCTTGGAAGCGAACGTCAGCGCCCCATTTGCGCAGCTTTTCCGCCTTCAGCGGGCTTGCATTGTTCGGCAGGTAGATGGTGGCGGGAGCGCCGGCCCGGGCAGCCACATAGGCGGTGGCCAGGCCGTGATTGCCGCCGGATGCGGCGACCAGTCCGTTTTCGATCCGGCCCGGCTCGAGCGTTTTCACCCGGTTCGTGGCGCCCCGGATCTTGAAGGAGCCGCTCACCTGGAGGCATTCGAGTTTCAAATAGACATCATTTTGGAGGTTCGCGCCCGTGGCATGGTCGAGCTTGACGACCGGGGTGCGCCGTATGAAGGGGGCAATGCGCCGGGCAGCCGCCATGATGTCTTCATGGCTCATCGGTCAGTGCCTCCGGATATTCGTTGGCCAGCACGAAACAGCAATTCCCCGGGCGCACGCGGCCGGGTTGACGCTTGGCGAAAACGATGCCGTCGATGGGGTGAAGGAGATCGATGGGCGCGCGCGACGGCGTGTGGAGGAAGTGAATGCGTCCGGCAAGGTCGCCTTTGCTGACGGCACTGCCGAGCGGGCTCAAGGGTTCGAAAACACCGTCCTCCTCGGAAAGCAGATAGCCTTCGCTTCCGGGCACCTTGAGCACGCGTGCGTTGGCGCCAGGGGCAATGTCAGGCGCGCCCTTCAGGACGCCTGCATGTTTCAGCACATTGCGGATGCCCCTGCGGCAGATGGCCAACGCATCCGGACTGACAAGGCCGCCGCCGGCCATCTCGCTGCCGATGACGATCAGCCCCTGGTGATTGGCGGACGCGGTCGAGGTCCGGGTTTCACCGAGATTGTCGACCATGACAACGGTCGGCGCCCCGAAGGCGAGCGTCGCCTTGATGTTCTTGCGATGCCCCTGCGCGGTCGGGGAGGGCTCGATGATCGCGCTCGGCAGGATCATCAGGGACGAACCGCCGGAGTGGAGATCCAGGAAGTAGTCGGCCTTCGGAAACAGGATGTCATGCACATAGGCCGCTATCTGGCTTGTCAGCGTGCCGTTGAAATCGCCTGGAAAACTGCGGTTGAAATTCAACCCGTCGACCGGGGAGGTGCGGGTGCCGGCCTCGACGGCCCGAATGTTGATGGCCGGAATCGCGATGATGCGACCGGCTATATCCCGTGGATCGATCTCGCGCAGAAGCTCGCCGAGCGCGATCGGCCCCTCATATTCGTCGCCATGGTTGCCGCCCTCGATCAGGACCGTCGGACCGTCTCCGTTCTTGATGACGGCGAGTGGAACGCGGACCGTGCCCCAGGCATCGTCGTGCGGCGATTGGGGCACATGGAAGAAGCCGATCTGCTTGCCCTCGCGATCGAAATCGACCGACGTGTAAACACTGTTGTTCCGCGGCGTGATGGTCGCGCGGACAGTGTTTGCTGGTCTCTGTACGGTCATTGGTCGGCCTCGAAATTCATTGTCCCCGTCATCATGTCAGTTTTATATATGGTGTCAAGTTTGGATATAAAACCAATGGCAATTCCGATTTCTTGTCTCTATCGTGCGTGGACCACCGGGGATTCTTCGAATGGCAGATGACGCAAAAGAGAGTGGCAAACCGACCTATTCGGCCCCGGCGCTGACGAAGGGTCTGGATGTCCTGGAGCTGCTGGCGGAGGCGCGGGCGCCCTTGACGATGAAGGAGATCGCGGAAGGCCTCGGTCGTTCGAAGAATGAGATTTTCCGGATGCTGATCGCGCTCCAGGAGCGTCAATATATCGAGCGCAACGCCGAGACCGACGCCTATTCGTTGACCGACAAGCTTTTCAAGCTGGGGCTGCACACGCCGAGCGCTCAGGATCTCATGTCCGCCGCAATGCCCGAGCTGACGCGGATTGCCGGGGACTCAAATCAGTCGCCGCACCTGGTCGTCTTCAATCATGGCTTGACCGTCGTGACCGCGGCCGTTCCCGGCGGCGAGGACATGGCGTTCACGCTGCGCCTCGGCTACGGCCGCCTGGCCACCGACGCGACCTCCGGCCATGTGATCCTTGCCTTCCAACCGCCAAAGGTCGCGACGCGGATGATCGACGAATGTGCGGCACATTCGCCGGCGCCGCTGGATCGAGAGGCGCTGGAAAAGCAGCTTCGTACCATCCGCGCGGACGGTTACTGGATGCGCGAGAGCCGTGATTTCGTCGGCATCACCGATATCTGCTGTCCGGTCATCGGACCGGACGGCAGCGCCGTCGCCTCCATTATCGTCGCCTATATCAATCGCCATACGCGTGAAAGCCGCCATGCCTTTACTCTGGAGGTCCTGCGTGCTGCCTGCGATCGCATCTCCATGAAGCTGTCACCGAAGGTTCGCTGAGGGGTCGTGGTGCGCTGACGGCGCGGACGAGGCACCGCCCGCGGGACGTTTGCACCGGATTGATAATACCAGTATGGGTCCAGTCAGGAATGTTTTGATCCTGGGTGCTTCTCGCGCGGGAGGAAGAGCAATGACAACCGTGAACCTGATCGGGCTTGTCAGTCGGGAGATGGAAGCGACAGCCTCCGATGTGCCGCTTTACCGACGGTTGAAATCGGCGATCGAGGCAGCGATCCGTTCCAACGCTTTAAAGGCCGGCGCGGTTCTGCCGGGCGAGCGGGTTCTGGCGGAAGCCCTGTCGATCTCGCGTGTCACTGTGAGAAAAGCTCTGGCGTTGCTCGAAGAGGAAGGGCAGCTCAATCGCCGGCATGGTTCCAAAACCGAGATCGGGTCGCGGGTCGAAAAATCGCTTTCGACGCTGACGAGCTTTTCGGAGGACATTCTGGCGCGCGGCCTGAAGCCTGGATGCCTATGGCTTTCCAAACAGATAAGCCGTCCATCGCCAGCCGAAATGATGGCTTTGGGTATTGCCGCAAACACCAATGTAATCCGCATGCGCCGCGTGCGGACGGCCGATGGCGCGCCGATCGCCGTCGAGGTCTCGGCCGTGCCGGTTCGCTTCCTTCCTTCGCCCGAGATGGTTCAGGACTCCCTCTATGAAGCGCTAGATGCATGCGGCTTCCTGCCTCAGAGGGCAATCCAGCGCATGCGCTCGCGCGGCGCATCGCTGGAGGATGCAAGACACCTTCATTGCGAGATGGGCGCACCGCTGCTGATGACCGAGCGCCGCTGCTTTCTCGCCGACGGACAGATCGTGGAATACTGCGAGACACGCTACAAGGGAGACGTCTACGACTTCGTCTTCGAGCTGCAAAGATAATACCAGTTATGAACTGGTTGTAATCTGGTATTTTCCATTTATCGTGATGGCGACAGGGGAGTGCCGACGTGCAGCGACAAGACATCGCCAACAGTCTCATCGTGTCCTGCCAGCCGGTTCCCGGCGGCCCGATGGACAGTG
>NZ_RZPW01000355.1:0-6144 GCF_003998455.1 Mesorhizobium sp. M7A.F.Ca.CA.001.08.2.1
GTTCAAGAAGTAATCAGGGTAGCTCGTCATGACCTGCACATGCTCGGAAGCGATGCGGTCCGCCTCGCGCACCATCTCCTCATCGGACTCACACACGATCACTTCGCCGTAGTCTGCCCAGGCCTTGCCGGCGAGTTCCGCTGTCGGCAACCGCAGAAGCTGCCGTTCGACTTCGGCCATGGTTGCCCGGGCGAGCTTCTCGGAGGTGGTAAGCAAGACGGCGGGCGAGGTGGGCCCATGCTCGGCCTGGCCGAGGAGATCGGTTGCGCAGATCTCGCCGTCGACGCTTTCGTCGGCGATGATCAGTGTTTCGGTCGGGCCGGCGAAGAGGTCGATACCGACGCGGCCGAAGAGCTGGCGCTTGGCTTCGGCGACAAAGGCATTGCCGGGACCGACCAGCATGTCGACCGGGGCGATAGTACCGGTGCCGAGCGCCATGGCGGCTACTGCCTGCACACCGCCAAGCACGTAGATTTCGTCGGCACCGCCCAGATGCATGGCGGCGACGATCGCCGGATGCGGGCCGCCGTGGAAAGGCGGTGCGCAGGCAATCACGCGCTTCACGCCGGCTACGCGCGCCGTGACTACGCTCATATGCGCCGAAGCAACCATCGGATATTTGCCGCCGGGCACATAACAGCCAACGGCATTGACTGGAATGTTGCGGTGGCCGAGTACGACGCCGGGCAAGGTCTCGACTTCGATATCCCTGATGGAATCGCGCTGATGCTGGGCAAAATTGCGCACTTGCGCCTGGGCGAAGCGGATGTCTTCGAGATCGCGTGGAGCAACCGCGGACAGGGCTTTTTCAATGTCCTGCTCGGAAAGGCGAAAGCTTTCTGGCGACCAGTTGTCGAATTTTTCAGAGAGCTCGCGCACGGCCGCGTCACCTCTCGCCTCGACGTCGGCGAGAATATTTTCAACGGTCAATCGCGTTCTGGCGTCGACCGCCGCCACTGTGCTCGCGTCCTGGCCGCGCTTGAGATAACTGGGCATGTTCGTCCTCGTTCTTGAAAAAGGTGGAGCGGGCGGCGTGACGCCGCCCGCCTTGGCCATTACGGATTGACGGTTGGCTGAACCTTGGTGAGCTTGTACTGGTCTGCCGGCGGCTCGCATTTCTGGCAGTTGATGCCGGGCTCGTCGGCGGCTTTCGGAACATCGGCCGGCAAAGGCTGGATGGTCGCGCCTGGGGTTGGCTTGCCTTCAAGCGCCGACTGGATGGAAAGCTCCGGCAGAAGCGTCGGGCTGAACACCTCCGTCACGAAGGAACTGGGCACGACGCCTTCCGGGAAGGCGTTGCAACCATCTTCGAACGTCTGGCCTTTGCACAGCTTGACCTGGTCGGCGGGCACCCATGGCAGAGGATATTCGATGTTGCCCGGCTTGAGATCGCGCTTTCCAGTCAGGGCTTCCATCATCAGCTTGAAAGCATAGCCAGCACTGGCCGGCGGCGAGCCGGCGGAAACGCCTTTCAGGCCACGCTTCTGGAAATCTGGATTGGCCAGCGCAAGGCGGAAGCCATTCGAGTTTTCGCCCGTCATCGGCACCAGTTTGCTTCCCTTGTCCATGAGGGCCTGGATCGCACCGTATTCACCGGCCTGAGCCCAGATGCCGTCGACGTCGGGATGCGCTGCGAGCGCCTTGGCTGTTTCCTGCTGGGTCGTACGGTCGTCCCAGAAGGAATAGTATTCGTCCACGACCTGTATGCCGGGGTACTTCTTGAAGACCGACATGGCTCCATCGGTGTGGCGCTTGTCGACCGAGTTGCCGGGAACGCCGCGGCTGAGGAAGATCTTGCCTTTGCCGCCGAGCGCATTGACCAGGGCCTGAGCGCTGTTCTCGCCAAAGCCAGCGGTAATGTAACTGACGTTGTAGGCGCAGGGCTCGGTGACCGTCGCGTCGTACATGAAGAACTTCACGCCCTTCTCGCAGCCTTTGTGGATGACGCGATTGAGGGCGGTGGAAGAAATCGGAAAGCTGATAATGCCGTCGGCTTTGGCGGCAATCATGCTCTCATACGCAGCGATCTGAGCCTGGGGATCCGTGCCCGAGATCACCTGGGTCAGTTCCACGGTCTTGTCGTAGGGTGGGGTGGCGGCAAGCGCCTTGACGATGTTGGCTGCCTCCGACTGCCAAGAGTTGCCGCTGTAGCTCATGCTCAGGTAGATTTTGAACTTCTTGTCCTGCGCTGACGCCGACGGGGCGGTGAGCGAAAGGCTGACCGCGGCAGTACAAAGAGCGGCTGCGCATAGACTTAGTTTTCTCTTCCAGTTTGGCATCGAAGGTCTCCCAGATCGTTGACCGCTTGTTGATGGGAACGTTCTCACTGAACGTCCCGGATCGCCGGGCGCGGGCGGTCTTTACCGCGCCAGTCGGCGTCTTAGGAACGCGAAGGTGTTTTCCCTCAGCAGGAGCAGGGCAATGAGGATGATCGAGCCCTCGATGACCGTGCGCCAGCCCTGTGGAATGCCAAGCGCCGAGATCACCGTACTCAACGCGGTGAGCAGGATGGCACCGCCTATCGTGGCGACGAAAGAGCCGCTGCCACCAAGAATGGACGAGCCGCCGATGACGACGGCCGCAATCGAGGGAAGCAGATAGTCGTCGCCCATGCGCAGCGTTGCGCCGTTTGCGTAGCCCGCCAGCATCATGCCGGCAAACCCGGATGCGGCTGCGCTCAGCATATAGGCGATCAGAACCGAACTGCGCACTGCAATGCCCGCGACATGAGCCGCGACCGGATTCGCGCCGATGGCTGTCAGGCGGCGACCGTAGGATGTTCGACCCTGCAGCACTGAGCCGAGGATGGCGAAAACCAGGATGAATAGGAGGATGACCGGGATGCCGATCCAACTCGCTTTCATCAGAGCGGTCAGGATTGGGGGAGCCGCGCCGCGCGGTGTGCCGCTCGTAAGCCCAAGTGCTGCGGAAGCGGTGATGATCCCCGTCGCCATGGTCATGATGAAGGGCGGGATACGCAGCAAGGTCACCCCAAGGCCGCTGATCCCGCCAATGCACGCGCAGATCAGCAAGATCGCCGGTATCAGCGGCAAGCTCATGCCGCTGGAGGCATCGATCCAACTGGTCGTCAGCACGCCGCCAAGCGTTATGAGCGCCGGGACTGAAAGGTCGAGACCTCCGATCATGATGACGATCCCCTGGCCGAAGGCCACGACGATCAGGAACGACGCCAGAAGGATTATGGTGTTGACGTGATCCCATGAACCGAGTGCCGGGCTGACGAAGCGTGAACCCAGCACCAGCAGGATACTGATACCGAACACGCAGACCGCCGTGATTGTCTCTGGCCGCAAGCGTGCGGTACGCCTATTGTCGGCGACACGTTCCGTGTGCCGTTGGGCCCGCGGGGCAGGGGCTACAGCCGCCCCGGGAGGGTGCGCTTCGGTCACGTTGCACCTCTTCGTTCAACAAAATGCGTCACGACATTTCCAAACACCACCGCCAGCACGAGCACCACGCCCTGGAAAATGCCGGTGTAGAAGGACGACACGCCGCCGGCGAACAGCACCTTCTGCAGCAACATGAGCGTGGCGGCGCCGATGATGCTGGCGATGACACTGCCGCGCCCACCGCTCAGCGACGTGCCGCCGAGCGCCACGGCAGCGAAGGTCAGCATCAGGAAAGAGGCGCCTGCGTTGGGATTTCCTGTCGCAGTTTGAGCGCTGAGCATGAAACCCGCGAGGCCGTAGAGCATGCCACCGATAACAAAGCTTAGAATTCGGACGCGTTTGACATTGATGCCTGACAGATGCGCAGCTGTTTCATCAGCCCCCACGACATAAAGGCCTGTGCCGAACGCCGTGCGTCGGCAAATCATCCAGAGAGCGACAACGCCCGCGACGAAGAGCCCCGAGATCGGGATCACGCCGAAAAGCACGTCGGTCAGATCATAGGAGATGAAATCCGCGACCGTACCTCCCGGCGCGTCGAGGATGACCAATGAAAGGCCCTGGCAGATGATCATCGTCGCCAGCGTGGCGGCGATCGACTGGAGACGCAGCACGGCGACCAGGAAACCGTTTACCAGGCCGACCACGCCTCCGATCGCCAGGCAGATGGCAAGGCTTTCGACTGCCCCCAACGGGCCGTCCAGCGGATAAGCCGCCATGATGACATTGGTTAGCGAGATGACGCCGGCGACGGAAAGGTCGAAGCCTCTGGACAGCACGATCAACGTCTGACCCGCCGCCGCGATCGCAAGGGGAACGGCATTGTTCGTCAGGTTGAGCACTGTGTCGGCGGTCAGCGCGGTAGGATCCCATATGGAATACAGGCCATACAGGATGATGTAGAGAACGATGATGATGCCGGTGCCGCTGGCCAGTAAGGCTTTTGCCCTTGCCGGCATTGACGGGGCGAGGCGGTGAGAGGTGGCTGCCGCCTTGGTTGCAAGAATGCTCATGCCGCGGCCTCGCGCTTTGATTTTGCGGGGTCTCGGGAATGACCGGTAAGGGCTGCGACCAGCGCACGCTCTTCGATGGCTTCGCCCGTGAACTGCTCGAAAATTCGTGCGCCGTAGAGCACCAGACAGCGGTCGGCCAGACGCGTCAGTTCTGTAAGTTCCGATGAATAGAGAAGCACCGATCCACCCCTGTCGGCAAAGGCCTGAATGGCCGCGTAGATAGCCTGCTTGGTGCCGACATCGACGCCTCGGGTCGGATCGTAGAGAAGCAATGTACGCGCGCCCGTAAACATCGCACGCGCAAGCAATGCCTTCTGCTGATTGCCTCCGGAGAGGTCGGCGATACGAAAATCGAGATAGCGAGGATTGAGTTCGACCCCTTCGGATGCCCGTGCGGCACTGTGCCGTTCCAGCGCGGGCCAGACAAAACCGGTCCGGCTGATGTTCTGGATGACGGGCAGCACGATGTTTGCTGCCGTCGACAGTGTCGAGAATATCCCTTCCACCTTGCGTTCTTCGGGAAGGAAGCTCAGTCCGGCCGCGATGGCATGACGTGGGCTTTTAGGTTGTACGGGCTTTCCCCCGACCAGGATTTGTCCCGACGTCGCTTTATCCAGGCCGACAAGGGTGCGGAAAAGTTCGCGCTGGCCTTGGCCTTCCAAAGCGGCGATGCCGACGATCTCGCCCTCTTTCACGTCGAGTGTGACGCCCTTGAGCTTTGCGCCGGTGACATTGTTCAGTTCGAGCGCGGAACGCGTCTCGCGAGCGAACGAGTGGGTGCGGCGCCCGTGCGCCATCTCCGTGCGGCCGACCATCAGCTCGAAAATATCGGCATCGCTGGCGTCCGATAGTCCGACGCTTGCCACGGAACGGCCGTTTCGCAGCACCGTTGCCTGCTTGCACAAGGTGCGCACCTCGGCCAGGCGGTGTGAAATATAGAGGACGGCGGTCCCGGCCGCAGTCGTGCTGCGAACCAGATCGAACAGCCATTCGACATCGGTCAATGCTGCCGTAGGCTCGTCAAGGATAAGAACCTTTTCGGCATAGTGCATGGCTCGGGCGATCTCGAGCCGCTGCCTGTGGGCGAGCGACAGGCTGGCGATGCCGGCGATCGGCGAGACGTCATCCAAACGATAGCGATGCAGGATTTCAGCTGCGGCTCGCGCTGTCTGGTAGGGAGAGACCAGGCCGAACGCCCCGCGCTTCATGGCGGGCAGCAGCAGCGCTTCGGCAACGGTCAAGTTGGGCGCGAGGCTCAATTCCTGGAAAGCCGTGGCGACGCCTGCTTGTCGCGCATGCAGGATCGAATGCGGCGCATAGACCGCACCGTCGAGACGCATCTGACCGCTGTTTGGCGCAATCACACCGCTGAGGATCTTGACCAGCGTGGATTTGCCGGCGCCGTTTTCGCCGAGCACCGCATGGACTTCGCCCGCCGCCAGATCCAGCGACACATTTTCCAATGCTGTGGTCGCGCCGTAGGATTTGGTAACGGCAACGGCCTGCAATCGTGGCGGCGACACACTCAACAGATTTCCTCCAAAACGCCCTCTTCCATCCCAAAACACGCAGTGAGAACGTTCTCTTTTTACTATTTCATCGAAATGCGCTGTGATCAACAGATCATCGACCCTTTAATTGCGGAACCGCATATCTTCCGATTTCATCCCGGGCTGCTGCCTTCAACGGCGGTTCAATGAGACCGCAATGATGATGATGGC